>JANWYV010000014.1 GCA_025055075.1 Blastocatellia bacterium | reverse complement strand
GCTCGCGCTCCATATAGCCCAGCACGAAGGCGCCAATAGTGAATCCGGCCAGCAAAATGAGGAGGAAGAAAATATCCCTCGAACGTTCGTTCGTCCTACCCATCCCAGCAGGTGAAAGCTCTTCGGCAATGGGCGGACTCGGCATGAATCCTTTCCTTTCGAGCAGTGACGAGCACGGATATTCTATGGATCCTCCCCCTTTCTGACAAGCCGCAGGGGAGTGATTTCCGGCCCTAACGAAGAGGCGTCATGGCGCAGGCAACCATCGTCGCCGATTGGGAGAAAGCTCTAATCGCCGTAGCTCGCACGAGAGCTGTCTGCTTGGGGGACCCTTGAGATTCCCCGAAGCTCGCTTCGCCAGGCTATATTCAAGTCGCCCCCTTGGGCGACCGTGGGAAGAGGACATCGCAGCTCTCCCATTCGCCTTGTCGACTTCACTGCTTCTCCCGGAATCCCGCGCGCCAGACACGAGTCAGCGACAGGGAGTCTCCGCGCTCGCTTCTGATGCCGTTCACGCATGACGTTATGAGGGGCCTTGATGAGGGAGGATCTTCTTGACACGGACGGGGACATGGGATAAAGTGATCGCCCACATGAAGGGGGGATCACCGATGCGATCGCTGGGCATCGTCTTTCTGTTGGCTTGGGCGAGTTTCCTCGGTCTGCAATTCGCCTCCCCGGACTTCGCTGATCCGGACGCTTACTACCACATCGTGTTGGCCGAGTTTCCGGCCCATCGTCTGGACACGCGCTTCCCCTGGCTTTCGGCCACCACCTGGCGCGATGAATTTGCCGACCTGCACTGGCTTTACCATCTGCTGCTATGGCCCTTTGTGAAGGTAGATCGCATCGCCGGAGCCAAGGTCGCCACGGCTCTCTTCAGCGCCATCGCCGCCACGACCCTGTTCGGGGTGCTGCGATACTTGCAAGTCCCCCTTCCGGCGTTTTGGACCTTCGCCGCCTTCGCCTTCTCTGCCAGCGGGCTGCTGCGATACAACCTGATGAAAGTGAATGCGCTGGCGCTGACGCTGCTGTTGCTGGCTCTGTGGGCGATGTGGGAGAAGCGGTGGAAGGTCCTTCTACTGGCTGCCGCCCTCTTCACCCTGTCCTACGGAGCGGCGGTCCTTTTGCTTCTGGTCGTGATTGGGGCATTCACGGTCGTGCGATATTTGGAGGTTCGGCAGTGGCCCTTTCGGTGGGAGCGGGACGAAGCCGAGTCGGGGTTTCCCTGGCAACCGATCACTTACACCCTGGCTGGCATCGCCCTGGGCCTGCTCCTGCATCCCCACTTCCCCACGGCCCTGATCCTGTTTATCCGCGCCTTCCAGGTTACACAGCGCCCGTCTTCCACCATATTTGGCCCATTGCATGAATGGCATGGTCTTTCTCCCATATGGTTACTACTGGGGTCTCTACTTCTGGCTGTGCCGTGGCTGATTGGGATTGGGCTTTGGCTGCGGCGTCGGCGGTGGAGGGGACAAGAGGCGTTTCTGGTCCTCATCAGCGTGCTGTTGTGCGCCATGACCTTGCGGCACGGGCGATTCATCGAATACTGGGCGCCGTTGGCCGCCCTGTCGGCTGCCGTCACCCTTCGAGAGGAAACGCTGCGCTGGTACAGGAAGATCGTCGCCAACTGGCAGCAGTGGATGGGGCTGCTCATCCTGGCCTCCATTCCTGTCATGATTAACCTGGGCGCGACCATTCTCTGGCTTCGCGCTGGGAACCAATCCATCCAGACCTTCAAAGGGGCGATGCTGTGGCTGGCCGAGCACAGCCAACCCGGAGCCATCGTCTTCCATGCCCGGTGGGATCAATTCGCTCACCTCTTCTTTTGGAACCAGCGGAACCACTACATTGTCGGGTTAGATGTCGCCTATCTCTATCACTACGATCGAGGGTTGTATTGGACATATCGGCACATCCAGAGCGAGCACGAGGGGACATGCCGGATGGAGCATTGTCCTCCGATGTCTCTGGAGGAACAAGATCGCTCGGTGGTAGAGGCGATCGTGCGGGACTTCCGGGCCGCGTATGTGCTGGTGGTGAAGCGGGAGACGCCCCGTCTGCTTGCGACTCTGCAACGCCGTCAGGACGTCTTCGAGCGCGTCTACGACGATCCCCAGGTGAGCGTCTACAAAGTGCGCCAGCACCCGTGACGCCCCTCACTCTTAGACGATCACAACGCCTGCTGCGCTATTGATGGCGATCTTCACCAGCACTCCCAGCAGCCAAACGCCCCCCGCAATACCTACAGCTACCCACCGCTTCGCCTTCTCCAACATGACCGAAAGCCCAAGAGCCGCCAGCCCCACGGACCAGAATTGGAAGAGATCGAGATGGTTCGCGATCGTGGTCAGCACAACATGAGCGTCTGGATTTTCGATCAGGATGCCTAAGTTGCCACGCACGAGGCCCTTATAGTCCACAACCTCTTCAGGCGCGCTCAAGACCATCTGGATGATGAGAAACAGGGATAGCACGATCGTCGGCGGCATCTCGGCATATGCCCGCACGGCTAAAGCGCGCTTGAACAATAAGCGGTCTCTAGCCAACAGCGCACCGACTTGGTATAACGCAGCGCCGACAACAACTATCATCAACCAGTTGATTAAAGGAATGACCACTCCCTGCCACAGCTTCTGCAGTGACGTCTCTCCGCGCTGGGCTTGCCGGGCATATTCCTGGCGAAGGTATTGCTCCTCTTGCGGGTCCATGCCTAATTTCCTGTTGATCTTGATGGTCTTCTCCAAGTTAGCTTCCCACCGCATCGCGTATGGAACGCGCGTGATGTAGACCAGCTGGAGCACCATCGTGGACCCGGCCAAGAGGAAAAGCGCAACGAGCCATGTCGGATGGGCCTTAAGCGTCTGAAAGGTCGCTCGAGGCCGCACGAACATCCCAATGACGCGCTCCCAGACTCCCCATGCCCTGACGGGTTCGACCTGCGCCTGGGCTTCACCCTCTGGCGGCTTCGTTACTCTTCCCTCGTTGAGATGGTCGCTCACCATCTCCTCCTGCGCACTTGGTTTTGAGATCTTCGCCCAGCGTAGCGCCCGTATTATTCGGGCTCAAATTGGTCTTGTCAAGAGGCATTCCAATGCTCTATCGTTTCGCGAAGGGCAAAGGAAGCTGATTCCGAAAGGAGGGAAGCGGTATGAGACGATGTCTTCGAATGCTCACGTGGATCTTTATCTGGTCGGTCTCATTAGTGGGGACGGAGCGCTTCGTTGCGGCGCAACGTCCGCAGCGAGGGATGACGTTCATGGACGTCTTGGAGCTACGGACGGTCGGCGATCCGGCGCTCTCCCCAGATGGAAAATTGCTGCTCTACACCCTGACGACGCTCAATTGGAAGGAGGGGAAGCGCTTTCGCGATCTTTTCCTCGTCTCGACCTCTGGCGGTCCCTCGCGCCAGATGACGTTCACGCCGAATAAGGAAGAGCATAGCCCGGCGTGGTCGCGCGATGGGACGTTCTTCGCCTTCCTCTCGGATCGCGAAGGGAGTCCGCAGATCTACTTCATGCGTCCGGATGGAGGGGAAGCGCGCCGCGTGACTGACCATAAAGATGGAGTCGAACGTTTCGCCTTCAGTCGCGATGGCCGTTGGCTCGCCTTCACAGCCGGGAAGGAGGGAGAGCGTCAGTTGTGGCTTCTGCCGGCTCGCTTCGATGCGGAGAAGCCCGTCCCTCTGACCACACACGAGACGGGCGTCCTTCGATGGGAGTGGAGTCCGGATAGTCAGCGAATTTATTTCACCTCTCCCGACTTCGTGGACAAACTCGATCGGGAACGGCGAGAGAAGAAATTCGATGTGCGCCTCGTGGACCAGCCGAGGCCGCCCGCGCATCTCTGGGCCGTGGACGTGGGGACCAAAGCTGTGAAGCGATGGACTTCGGGATCGGAGTACAGCGTCGCCGCGTTCGTAATCTCCAAGGATCATCGCCTCATCGCTTTTCGCGGAGCTTCGACCTTTCGCTACGCAACGGGCGAAGAGGCCGAGGTTTATCGGCTGGATCTCGCGACCGGCACCGTCGAACGGCTCACGCACAACGCGGTGAGCGAGGGAACGATGAGCTTCTCGCCGGACGGCGCATGGTTGGCCTTCACGGCCCCCGATGACTTCACCTACATGCGCAATCTACGCATCTATCTGGCGCCGACGCGCGGGGGATCGGTGCGCGAGCTGGAGACGACGTTCGACGGCGACGTCTCCATCGGCTTCTGGAGCAAGGACGGGAAGACGATCTATTTCACCGAAGGCGTGGGAGTCAACGCGCATCTCTTCGCCATCTCTGTGGAGACAGGGCGCGTCACGCAACTCACGCATGAGATCGGCGTCCTGTCCGCGACATTCGACGAGGACACGGGATGGCTCCTTTTGACGTTCACCGATCCGAAGAATCCGCCCGATTTTTACCTCACGACGCTGGAGAAAGTCGGCCAACGATCGCATTGGACGCGCTTGACACGAGCGAATCCGCAGATCGAGGAGATCGCGCTCGGCGAATACGAGACCGTCCGCTGGAAGAGCACCGACGGGCAGATGGTCGAAGGCATCCTCGTCAAACCGGTCGGCTATGAGCCGGGACGACGATATCCGCTCATCGTTCAATTGCACGGTGGCCCGGCCGCGGCGTACATGAATTCCTTTTCGGGAAGCTACGGTACATATGTGCACGTTTTCGCCGCGAACGGCTATGCCGTCTTTCAACCCAACTATCGCGGCTCGTCCAACTACGGCGAGCGATTCAAGATGCAGATCGCGGGCGATTACTTCCGGCAGGGCTACGAAGACATCATGACCGGGGTAGATGAGTTAATCGCGCGGGGCATCGCCGATCCGGAGAAACTCGGCATGATGGGATGGAGCGCCGGCGGCCACTTCTCGAATTGGACGCTTGTGCAGACGGATCGCTTCAAGGCGATCTCGACCGGAGCTGGAGCCGTGAACTGGATCTCCCTGTATGCGCAGACGGACGTACAAGTCCCCCGCGAATTCTATTTCAAAGGACGGCCGTACGAGAATTGGGATCACTATGTCGCGGTCTCGCCCATTCGATATATCACGCGCGCGAAGACGCCGACGCTCATCCACGTGGGCGAAGCGGATCAGCGCGTGCCACGCCCTCAGAGCGAAGAGCTACACATGGCCTTGAAGAAGCTCGGCGTGCCGACCGAGTTCATCATCTACCCGAACATGCCGCACGGATTGACGAATCCTCGGTATCAACTCGTGAAGATGGTCGCCGAGTTCCAATGGTTCGAGAAGTGGCTCAAAGGGAAGGAGCCGTGGCTCGACTGGAAGGTCTTGCTGGACACGCTGCGGGAGGAGGACGTGAAAGGATCCGGACGGCCAGAGGGGTCGTGACCCCGGGCTTTGGAGGTCGCCCTCCCTCATAGGTCCCGTTTCGGCACTCCGCACCGGGAACGTGAGGTCAATCGTTCGACGATCACCGATCCTGCCCGTCGGGCTTCGTCCGGCGGCATTCGTTCTTCAAAGATCGGAAACAAGACGCGCTCCTCCTTCCGAATGTGATCGTGCAGGAGGACGCCAAAAGCGCGCAGTGTTTCCATCGAGGGGGAAGCGTCTATCGAACGGCGCAACTCTTCGATCCACGCGCGAAAGCGCTCGTGCTCTTCTCTCAGCTCCATGAGGAGATCGAGGCGACCGAGATTCGCCTCCATGATGGGGAAGAGCCCTTCCTCTTCGGCGGCGAAATGCGGCGCGAGGTCGCTCTCGAAAAAGGAGACGACGGCGCGCGCCAATTGCCGCAGCGCTTCCTCTTCGAGCGACTCACGCGCCAGCGCGCGCTTGATGCGCCAGCTCAGCACCAATCCGTGATGGTGCCCATGCGAGAGGGGGATCAAACTCTCATGCCGTCGCGCCATTGTTCCTCTCCTCTCGATGAAGAGCGTGCGTCCCGCTGGTTCAGAGCTGAACGTGCGAAGAGAGGTCAGACATACTGATCCTCCCCCTCGCCGCGCGAGCGTTCTCCGAAATGCGTTCTCAGTGCGCGAGACTTCGACCCGCTCACTGAAGGGCCGAGAGCGGGCGACCCTCGGCATCCAGGACTTCGATCGGTCCGAACTTGGTCAAGACCTCGCGAATTCGCGGCGCATCCCCAACGGCGACGATCTGCAGTTGCGTGAGGTCGAGATATTTCTGCGCGACCCGCTGCACATCGCGCGCGGTGATGGCGAAGACCTTCTGCGGATAGGTGTCCCAATAATCGGCCGGCAGATTGTAGATCTTCTGCGTGATGATGTTCTGCAACAGCTCCTGCGGGCGCTCGAGCGAGAGAGCGAAGCTTCCCACCAACGCGCGCTTGGCATTCTCCAACTCTTCGTCCGAGACGCGCTCATCGCGCAGACGCTGCAATTCGTAGAGGAACTCCCGCATCGCCCCCTCGGTCACTTCGGTTCGAACGGCCGCGCTTGCCCCCCACACGCCTCGGAATTTCGAGCTGGTGAACGAGCTATAGGCTCCATAGGTGTAGCCCTTGTCCTCGCGGAGATTCAAGAAGAGGCGTCCCGTCGGTCCACCCCCCAGGATATGATTCGCGAGAAGCACGGCGAAATAGTCCGGATCCGTCCGCGTGATCCCCAGCACCCCCAACTGGATGACGGTCTGCGGCGATTGCGGCCGGTGGATGAGATGGATCTTTCGCGAAGATTGAACCGCGACGGAAGGGATCTCCACGCGCGGGATCTCGGCGGGCTCCCAATCGCCGAAGAATCGCTCGATCTTCGGCAGAAGATCTCGAAGCGTCATGTCGCCGACGACGGCCAGGAAGGCATTGTTCGGGCGATAATGCGTCGCATGGAACCGAGCGAGCGCGTCCGACGTGAGCCGACGAACCGATTCCACCGGAGGAACCGTCCATCCGGCTGGATGCTCCCCGTAGAGCACGCGATTGAAGCGCTCCTGGGCGAGGAACTGCGGGAGGGAGCGCTGCAATTGAAGCTGTGCGAGCGTGCGCGTCTTATAGCGCTCCACTTCTTCGGGCGGGAACGTGGGATGGCGAATGATGTCGGCGAAGAGATCGAGCGCCTCCTCCAGATTTTCGATCAGCCCCGATATGCTCACCGTACTCGTCAGCGATGACAGACCGCTCGTGGCGCTGAACGTGATCCCGAGCGTATCCAATTGTTCGGCGATCTCTCGACTCGTGCGACGCTTCGTCCCTTCGCGCAACAAGGCCGCCGTGAACTGCGCCAATCCGCGATGATCAGGAGGATCGGCCAGTCCCCCACTTCGAATCACCATCTGCATCGTGAACACCGGGAGACGATGATCCTCGAGGAGGATGACTTCGAGCCCGTTCTTCAACCGCGCTTCTTGCGGACGCGGCAACCGCACGCGAAGAATCTCGCGATTGACCGGCGCCTTGCCTTTGATGACCGCTCCCTTGAGGGATTGGCCCGTCGGACCAGGCATTTGCGACCCGCCCGGCCCTTGTGCCCTCACCCACGAGAGCGAGAGCACGAGCATCGCGCAGAACGAAACGGTGATTCGGATTCTCATCGTCCCCCCTCCTCTTGGCCAGATGTGGGCAGCAGCGCGGCCTTGGGGATCGTGATGACGACCGTGCGATTGGTCGGACGTAAATACCGCTCAGCCACGCGCTGCACGTCTTCCTTCGTCACGGCCATGATCCGCTCCAGCCGGGTGTTGATCACATTGGGATCGCCGTAATAGACGGCATATTGGCCAAGCAAGATGGCGCGAGAGAGAGAGCTGGCGATCGAGCTGATGAACGCGCGACGTGCTGTGTTCTTCGCCTTCATCAACTCCCAATCGGCGATGGGTTCACGCCGCACTCGCTCGATCTCCTCGGCGATCACGGCCTCGACCTCCTCAATGCGTGCCCCCGGCCGAAGTGTCGCCGTGATGTAGAAGCCCCCTGGCGCGCGCTTCTCGTCCATGAACCCACTGATGCTCGTCACCAGCTCCTTCTCCCGCACGAGCTTCTGATAGAGCCGCGAACTTTGTCCACCGTGAAGGACATTCGCCAGGACTTGAAGGGCGTAGAAGTCCGGCGTGTTCCCGGGCACGGTCTTGAACGCGATGTCCACGCGCGGCAGTCGCGCCAGCGGATCCTCAACCGTGGCGCGTCGTTCGGCTGTCTGCTCGGGCTCGGTCACATCGACCGGCGGCGGATCGGGCTGTCGAGGGATCCCCCCGAAGTACTTGCGAATTTTCGCCAGCGCTTCCTGCGTTCGGAAAGCCCCCACGAGCGTCAGCACGGCGTTATTCGGCGCATAGTAGATGCGGAAGAACTCGCGCACGTCGTCCAGAGTCGCCGCATTGAGGTCTTCCATCGAACCGATGACCGAATGCTTGTAGGCGAAGTTGTCGTAGAGCAACTCCTGCAACTTCTCCCGACTGCGCCCATAGGGTTGATTGTCCAGGCCGAGCCGTCGCTCCTCTTGCACGACTTGTCGTTGATTGTCGAGATTTTGTTGGCTGACATCGAGACTCCGCATGCGATCGGCTTCCAGAAAGAGCACGAGATCGAGCTGATTGGCCGGCACCGTCTGAAAGTAATTCGTGCGCTCCTCATTAGTCGTCCCGTTCATCGTCCCCCCGTTGTTGAAGATCAGAAGGAAATGCTCGCCCTTGCCGACGTTCTCCGATCCTTGGAACATCATGTGCTCGAAGAGGTGGGCGAATCCCGTGCGTCCCGGGCGCTCATTCCGGGACCCAACATTGTAGGTGACGCAGAGCGAGACGACTGGCGCGCCGTGATCCTCGACCAGAATCACGCGCAGACCGTTTTCCAAACGCACGTCCGTGAATTCAACCTTGATCGGCTTCGGCCCTTGGGCCGCCACCGTGGCCGCGAGCCCGAGGATCACGAGAATGAGGCGAAAGCTCTTTCGGATAGGCATCGGTCTCCTCCGTAGCGGGCGTTCCCCGGAGTCGAGAGCGAGCCCCACTCATATGAAACCGCTAGGGCTCTGAGGTTCTCACTCCGCGGATCCTCTTCGCTCATCATACGCTCACCAAGCATAATAACGCCGGACGAAGACCGCAAGTTCCCCGTACCTCCTCGTGCTATAATGTGGCTTCACCAGCAAGGAGGTAAGGTTATGATCACTGTGGCGGACATCAAACGGGCGCGCGCGGCATTTCCGCCGATCATTCGGAGGACGCCGCTTCTGCGGAGCGAGGACCTCTCGGCGGCGCTCGGCTCTCCCATTTGGCTGAAATGCGAGAACCTGCAGATCACGGGGAGCTACAAGGCGCGCGCCGCGTTCACCATACTCTACCACTTGGGCAAGGAAGCGAAACGGCGCGGTGTGGCCCTCACCTCCTCGGGGAATTTCGCCACGGCTTTCGCCTACATGGGCCGCTGGCTCGGCGTTCCCACGGTCTTGGTGATGATGCGCCGGACATCGCCCTTCAAGGCCGAACAAGTCGCCCGTTTCGGCGGAGAGATCGTCTGGTGCGAAGATCGCTTCGAAGCGCGCTTCGAGACGTTGCGACAATTGGAAGTCGAACGCGGACTCCTCGCGATCAATCACATGGAAGATCCCAACGTCGTCATCGGACACGGGACGATCGGATTGGAGATCCTCGAGCAGCTTCCTGAAGCGCCGACGGTCCTGGTGCCCATCAGCACTGGAGGATTGATCGCGGGCGTCGCCCTCGCTTTGAAAGAATGCAATCCGCGCGCCTCGATCATCGGCGTTCAACCGGAAGGAGCCAATGCCACCTACCTCTCCTTCAAAGCGGGGACGATCGTCACCATTCCGGAGACGCGAACGATCTGCGACGCATTGACGGCCACGCGTCCTGGAACCCTCATGTTTTCACTCATTCAACGCTATGTGGACGACGTCGTTCTGGTCTCCGATGAAGAGGTCGCGGAGGCCGTCGCTTGGCTCGCTCGCCAAGAGAAGCTCGTCGTCGAACCTTCAGGAGCTGTGGGCGTGGCTGCGCTTCGCTCAGGACGGGTGACGGCGCGCGGTCCGACGATTGCGCTAGTGAGTGGGGGAAATATCGCGCCCACGCATTTCGCCCAGCTCCTCACTTCATCCGCACGAGCATGAGGCCGAGAGCCGGGCGCGACCAATTGCGCTCCATCGCGCGTTGGCCAGATGTAAGGAATCGCTTCATCGTCAAATTGAATGATGGGCTTGGATAGGCGAGTTGTTCTGTAGACGGAATATGGCGGAATGGATGAGTGAGCCAGCAAGCATCATCGAGACCCTCACGCACGTTCGCCGCTTGATTGGCGAGACTCGAGGTCAGGCGTTTTTCGATCGAGCGGTCGAGGCTCTCGCCGAGTGGCTCGACGTCCCGTGGGTCCTTCTCGGCCGAAGCGAAGCGGGAGGCCAAAGGCTTCGTGTGGTGAGCTGGTACCGAAAGGGTCTCATCGAGCGCGGAGGAATCATTGAAGTTTCCGGGACGCCTCTGGAACGCATCCTCGCCGAGGGATGGCCGTACGTTTGCGATGAAGGCGCGTGGCAACGCTTTCCGCAAGATGAAGCGCTTCAGTCATGTCGCGCGGAATTCTACTGGGGCGTTCCGCTCCGAGATCGAGGCGATGGCCAGGTCCTGGGTGTACTCGCTCTCTACACCACCGAACCGCGGAGGCTCACACCCGCCGAGTGCACGGTGTTGGAGCTCTTCGAAGTTTGCATGGCGAAAGAATTGGAGCACATCCGCCGAGAGGAGACGCTTCAAGAGCTTCAGCGAAGGTTCCTGCACGCGCAGCGAATGGAATCACTTGGGGCTTTGACGGCTGGCATCGCGCACGATTTCAACAACCTCCTCACGGGCATCCTGGGTTTCACTGAATTGGCGCTCGCACAATTGGAATCGGATGATGGCGTCTCCGAAGATACTCGGTCGCATCTGAACCAGGTCCTCACCTTGAGCCGACGAGCGCGCGATTTGGTACGGCAGCTCATGTTACTTGGCCGTCCGGAAGGAGAGTCCGAACGATCGTGTGCGCTGCATGCCTTCATGAAGGACTTCACGGCACTACTCCGACGCATCATCCCCGAGCACATCGAAATCGAGTTGGATCTCGCTCCTCAAGAGATCACTCTGGCCGTCAATCCGATTCACCTGCAACAGGTCCTGCTCAATCTCGCCATCAATGCATGCGACGCTATGCCTCAGGGCGGTCGCCTGCGCATTCAAACCGAATCTCTTCGACCCGATATTTTACAAGCGCCGTCTTACACACGTGTTCGAGAACGTCCCTACGTGCGCCTGACCGTCAGCGATACGGGAACGGGTATCGCCCCGGACATCTTGCCCCACATCTTCGAGCCTTTCTTCACGACCAAGGAAGCGGGCAAAGGGACGGGCCTAGGGCTCTGCGTCGTCCGAGAGATTGTGCATGCTTACGAGGGATGGATCGAGGTCGAGAGCGAACTGGGTCGCGGGACGAAGGTGCACATCTTCTGGCCTATCGCCAGAGAATCCGAAGTCCACGTGTCGTCCCAACGGCTGGAGGAAGCAAAGATCCCTCGAGGGAGTGGAGAGACAGTACTACTGGTCGAAGACGATCCCACGATCTTGAAGCTCGGAGAGCGCCTCCTGGAGAAACTCGGATACCGCGTCTTGACGGCTCACAATGGGCGAGAGGCTATTGCCCTCTACGCCCGACATCAGCCGGAGATTCGGCTGATCTTACTTGATGCCGTGATGCCAGAGATGAGTGGGGAACAGACTCTTCGTGAGCTGCGCGCGCTTGATCCGCAGGTGCGGATCCTCGTGACGACGGGATACAGCTCGCGGGATCAGCTCAAGGACTTCCCCTGGGAAGCGACCGATGGGCTTCTCTTGAAGCCCTATGATGTCCACTCCTTGGCGCGAGCCATCCGCCAATGTCTGGAGCGCTAAACGAAGGGCGGAGGCGCGGTCCCCTCGCTCGTCTTCTCACTCACGATAGATCACCAACGTCTGACCGGGTGTGAGAAGATCGGTCGAGAGACGATTCCACCGACGCAGCTCTGAGACGGTCACCGCATACCGATTGGCGATCTCAGTGAGCGTATCTCCCGGACGCACGCGATGAGTGAGGCGGCGGTTGCCCGCAGGGATCGTCCCCGTGGTCCGGGGAGATGACGTTCGCTCCCTCTTCACCCGATCCGAAGGCAGGACGAGGACGATCGTTTGTCCGGTGCGAAGTTTCGCCCGCGGGCTCAACCGGTTGAGACGAGCGACCTCCCGAGCCGAAAGACCGTAGCGCGCGGCGATACGGGTGATCGTATCGCCCGGACGCGCGCGGACCGTCACGCGCACGACCGAGAGTCGCGTCAGCTCGACGCCCACAGCACGCGAGAGCGACCGACGCGGGATCGGGGTCGGAACGATCAAGCGGGCGCCCGCCTTCAAGCTCGCATTGGCATCCAGCTCGTTCACTCGCGCGATCTCTTCGGCGCTCACGCGATGCTCCTCGGCGATGCTCTGTAGTGTCTCCCCCTCGGCGACACTGTGAATGCGCCAAGAATCCCGATGCTGTGGGGGTACCCGCGCCAGCAGTTCGCTCAACTGCTCACCCGTGCCGACGGGCACCCGCATCGCGTAGGTCTCTCCAAGCGGCACATACCCGTACTTGAGTTCGGGATTGAGATCCCGCATGTGCTCGAATGAAGCGCCCACGGCTTCGGCGATCAGCCGAAGGTCAATCGGTCCTTCGACGGGCACGGTCTCATATTGTAACGCCGGCTCCGGCTCAACGTCGGTGAAACCATATCGAGCCGGATCCTTCGCGATAGCGATGATGGCGAGGATGATCGGGACATAATTGCGAGTTTCAGCTGGCAACAGCCGGTTTCGATGCAGATACCAGAAATCGGCGTATCCGGAGGCGGCGATCGCTCGATCCACCGTCGCTTCCCCACAGTTGTAGGCGGCCAAGGCCAAAGGCCAATCCAGGTAGCGCTCATAGAGGAACTTCAGGTAGCGAGCGGCCGCTCGCGTGGGTTGCTCCAATCCCGATCGTTCATCGAGCCAGCTCGTCTGGCGCAGTCCATACTTCGCTCCCGTTCCCGCGATGAACTGCCAAATACCTTGCGCCCGCATGGGAGAACGCGCATGCGGACGCCAATTGCTCTCAGCCTGAGCCAACCAGACGAGATCCAGCGGGACCCCCTCCTCCTGGAAGATACGCCGCGCCATCTCCAAATACCGCCCGGCGCGCCGCAGTCCCGTCTCCATGGTCGCCCGTCCCTTGGGAGTCTTCGTGAAATAGTGGATGAACTGCCGGACTTCCGGCGTGATCGTCACAGGAAAATCGAGCGTGATCTCTTCGGTCTCCTGCTCGGCGGCCTTGATGTCCTCCTCTCGCAATTTGATCTTCGCCAATTCCTCCAACAACGAGGGCTCATACTGCTGCCGAAGCTCCAGGCCTTGCATGGCCGCTTCGAGTTGATAGGCATGAATGCGCTCGATCAGCGAACGATAATAGGCCAAAAGCTGCGGATGCGCGGCGACGTTCACCCGCGCTTCGAGGATCGCATCCACGGCGCGGTCGAATTCCTCGCGCGCGCGCATGAAATCCCCCTGACGATAAGCCGTCTCCCCTCGCTGGAAAAAGGTCTCAGCTCGTTGAATGAGGGCACGAAGCGAAGCTTCCGAAGAGGACACAGGCTCCTTTTGCTCCACGAGCGGCTGGGACGCCTCCTCCACTCCATGCCGGAGTGGCGTCGCAGGAGCTTGCGCCATGAGGACCGAAGGGAGACCGAGTTGCAGCACGATCAGTCCGCTGACAATCCGTCGTCTCATATCTTCCGCTCCAACATAAGCTTCACTCCTTCCCGCAGAAAAAAAGACCACAACCGGCGCTTCGGCTTCTTCACGGCAGCGCCATTAGATAGCATAAAGGGGCCTTATCTGTCAACCGGGAAAATTTATGCCCCTTTGCAAATCAATGAGGCGGGATCACCGCCATTCTTCGCGCTCGATGCGCCCATCGCGGATATGGATGATGCGATGCGCGTGCGCAGCGACTTCCGGTTCGTGGGTAACGATGATGATCGTATTCCCTTGGGCGTGGAGGCGATCGAAGAGTGCCATGATCTCAGCACCGGTCTTGGAGTCGAGGGCCCCAGTGGGTTCATCGGCCAGTAGGATCGAGGGCTGATTCACCAAAGCGCGCGCGATAGCGACCCGTTGCCGCTGTCCGCCCGAAAGCTCGTTGGGCCGATGATGCATGCGATCTCCCAGATCCACCATCTCCAAGACTTGGCGCGCGCGCTCCAAGCGCTCCTTGGCCGGAACGCCCGCGTAGATCAGTGGCAACTCGACGTTATGCAGCGCCGTCGCCCGCGGCAGAAGATTGAACAATTGGAAGACGAACCCAATCTCTCGATTCCGAATATAGGCCAACTCATCATCGTCCATCTCGCTGACGAGCCGGCCGTTGAGCCAATAGCGGCCCGCCGTCGGTGTATCCAGACAGCCGATGATGTTCATCAATGTGGACTTCCCGGAGCCAGAGGGCCCGATGATGGCCACGTACTCATTGGGCTGGATGATCAAGTTGATCCCGCGCAAAGCGTGCACTTCCTCCTGCCCCATCTTGTACGTGCGCCAGACGTTCTCCATGCGGATCAACCCATTGGTGGAGGGAGGACGCGAGGCGAAGACCTCAGTCTCTGGTTTCAGCTCGGGCATCGTGCTCGATCGGTTCATCGTGCTCCCTCAGGTGGCCGAAGGTCTACCGATTCTGGACGTACTCCTTCTTGACGATAGCGTTATTTTTCAACGTGCGCAGCTCTCGATACGGGCCCACAATCACCTCCATCCCTTCTTCGAGCCCGCTCACGATTTCGATCTCCATCTCTCCGGAGATGCCCGTCTCGACCGGCCGGAAAACGGCGCGATGGTCCTGCACGATGAAGACGCCCTGAAGCCGCTTCTTCTGCCCATCGGCCGAAACCGCCTGGCTCCCGACCTCCTCCGCGTCCCGTTCCACGAGGGCCGCAGCAGGGACGGCGATCACATTCTCGCGCATGTCGGTGGTGATCGTCGCCGTCGCCGACATGCCCGGGCGCAGCCGATCGCGGATATCCGGCGTCAGATTGATCAACTTGATGACCACCTTGAAATCCTTCGCTTCCTGTCCCGACGGCGTTAGCTCGGGAAGCGCTTGTCCGCCGCGAACGAGCGCCGCGCGACCGACCTCAGAGACCTCACCCTCCAGCTCCTGATCCCCGAGCGCGTCCACGCGGATGCGCGCTTTTTGCCCAGCGCGCACGCGCGCGATGTCGGTCTCGTCCACTTGGACCTCGACGTTGATCTCCGACATGTCGGCGATGGTCAGCAGGGGGGTGGTGCTGAAGCTCGCGAGCACATATTGGCCGATGCGCACGGGGAGATTAGCGATGACGCCATCAATGGGCGCCTTCTGCACAGTCTTGGCGAGGCGATCGAGCGCGCTCCTATAGTTGGCTTGAATTTGCGCGACACGAGCGCGCGCGCTCTGGAGTTGCGCCTGCGCTTGACGGACTCGAATCTGCGCATCGCGCAATTGCGCCTCCAACTGTTGCACGCGCTGCTGTTGGGCTTCGACCAGGGCTTGCGCGCCGCGATAGGAAGCGCGCGCCCGATCGTACTCGGCCCGAGAGATGACCCCTTGCTCCAAGAGCTGCTCCCGGCGGCGGAACTCCTCTTCAGCGAAGGTGAGATCGGCTTTCGCTCGCTCCAGCTCATATTTTGCGGCGGCCAGGCTCGCCTGCACATTCAGGACGTTATTTCGCGCGGCATCCACCTGCACCTGAGCATTTTGCACCTCTGCCCGCGCGGCTTGGAGGTTGGCCTGGCTGCTTTCCGCCTCCGAGGAGATCTGCGTCGGATCAATCTTCAACAGGGGCGTCCCCGCCTTCACCCAATCTCCTTCCTTCACGTAGATCTCAATGACGCGACCAGGGACTTCCGACGTCATGTTCACGAAATTTCGCGGGCGGACCTCTCCATTAGCTGTGACCTTCGATTCCAACACAGGCCGACGGGTCACTTTCTCGACCTGGACGACGGGGACATCCGTTCGGCCTCGAGTGACACTGATGCCGACGACTGCCCCCAAAGTCACGATGAGAATGAGAGCGATCAAAAGCTTCTTTTTCCGACTCGATGCCATTTCCTCTTCTCCCGATGTGACCACCCCCTCTTACGAAGGGTGACGCTCACAAGTTCCACCAAAACCACAATGCTACCGTTCCCCTCCCAGCCATGTCAACCAACCGGTTCTCGAATGGAGCGCCAAGGCCCTGGCCGCCAGCGGGGGGGAGGGCGATTCTCATCACGGGAAGATCCCCCGTACGCGCGTCGCTTCAGCCACTCGCCCGATGGCCAGAATGTAGGCGCCGCGCCGCAGATCAACGCCATAGCGCTCGGCCGCCGCGCGAACTTCGTGAAAGGCGTTCGTCATGATCCGCTCCAGATGGCGGAGGACCTCATCTTCCGGCCAGAAGAACCCGTATTGATCTTGCACCCACTCGAAATAGGAGACTGAGACGCCACCGGCACTGGCCAGGATGTCCGGGATGACCGTGATCCCGCGCTCGAAGAGGATGTCATCGGCCGCCGGCGTCGTCGGCCCATTGGCCGCCTCGGCGATGAGGCGCGCGCGAATGCGATCAGCGTTGTGTCGCGTGATCTGATTCTCTAATGCCGCCGGAATGAGGATGTCGCAGGGCAGCTCGAGCAACTCTTCATTGGTGACCGTCTCCGTATCGGGCAATCCGTTCAAGGCCCCCGTTCGCGCCTTATGTTGCAGAGCGGCTTCAGGATCAATGCCGCGGGGGTTATAGATGCCTCCCTTCGAATCGCTCACCGCAATGATGCGCGCCCCATCCTGATGAAGGAATCGGGCGACGTTGCTGCCCGCGTTCCCAAAACCCTGGATGACCACGGTCGCGCCCTCCAAGGCGAGGCCGAGCGTACGACAAGCCTCGCGGATGACGAATTGACAACCGCGCGCTGTGGCTTCTTGTCGCCCATGGGAGCCGCCCAATTCGATCGGCTTGCCCGTGACCACGCCTAGCTCTGTGTACCCTTTGAACATGCTGATCGTGTCCATGATCCAGGCCATCGTCTGCGCGTCCGTATAGACATCGGGAGCTGGGATGTCACGCTCCGGACCGATGAGTGGGGCGATCTCGGTCGCATAGCGACGTGTCAATCGTTCCAGCTCTCCCTGCGAGAGTTCCCTCGGGTTGACTCGCACTCCCCCTTTAGCGCCACCGTAAGGAAGATTCACCGTCGCGCACTTCCACGTCATCCACATGGCCAGCGCTTTCACTTCGTCGAGCGTCACGTCGGGATGATACCGAATCCCTCCTTTGCCCGGCCCGCGCGCCACGTTGTGTTGGACCCGATACCCCTCGAAGACACGCAGGCTGCCATCATCCATCTTGACGGGAATGGAGACGACCAATTGCCGCTTAGGCGTCTTGAGCAGCTCGTGCAATCCATCGTCCAAATCGAGATATGCTGCCGCACGATCGAATTGCGCCAGGGCGACAGCAAACGGATTCAGGTTCTCTTCCGCGATCGTCATACCCTCTCTCCCCGGAAAGAATAAGGCCGTATGAGAGCCCCTTTATCGCTTTGATGCCTCGGGGAAAGAGAGCACCATTTCATCAGGACGGATCATGTGCAGCTCCTCGCGCGCGATCCGCTCGATGACTTCAGGATCCGTCTTGAGCGCGTGGATCTCCTCCATGAGCCGTTCCGTCTCCAGGCGGAGTTGTTGCACCTCCGCCTCCAGCCGTTGGTATTCCATTTGCGCGGCTCGATATTCTCGGTGCGCCCGCACCAGGATCATCCCACACCCCACGCCGATCCCCGCGAGTATGACCAGCACGCCGATGATCGGTCCCACCCGCGTCGGACTCTCGCGCGCGCGCCGATCTTCATTGGAGCGCAAAGATTCGCCCTTGTTCAAGCAGCACCTCCAGATCCGCTTCCGATGTCGCTTCCGCGTAGCACCGCGCCACAGGCTCTGTGCCCGAGAGTCGCAGTAGCAGCCATGAGCCGTCGTCGAAGAGCAGCTTCAGCCCATCCGCGCGATTCACCTCAATGAGACGACGTCCAAAGAGATCAGCGGGCGGATCGGCCTGAAGCTTCTGCTGTAAGCGTTGGCGTCCCTCTTCGGTCAGCGCGATCTCGATACGCTCGCTCCAGAGCCGTCCATCCTGTGCGTAAAGATGTTCCAACCCCTCGCTCACGCTCGCGCCCGTACGCGCGACGATCTCCACGACCAAGAGCGCCGCCAAGATCCCATCCTTCTCCGGATAATGGCCGCGGATCGAGAGTCCCGCGCTCTCCTCGCCGCCGAGGATGATCTTCCCGGCCTTGAGCAATTCGCCGATGTATTTGAAGCCGACGGGAGTCTCGTACACCGGGCGCCCCCGACGTCGCGCTACGCGATCCACTTGATGCGAAGTCGCGACGCTCCGGGCTACTCCCCCTTCCCACGAGCGCGTCTCACACAAGTAGTCAAACAAAAGCGCCAAAATCTGATTGGGCGTCACGAAGACGCCGCCTCGATCCACGATGCCGAATCGGTCAGCATCCCCATCAGTGGCCACGCCGAGGTCGAAGCCGCCGGCGGCGACGATCTCGCGAAGCGTCCGCAAGCGCTCGGCCGAAGGCTCCGGAGCGCCCCCGCCAAAGAGCACGTCGCGATGGTCGTGCAGGACATGAACGTCGCAGCCAGCCTCCCGCAAGAAACGATCCAAATACCCCCGCGCCGTTCCCCACAGCGGATCCACAGCTACGCGCAAGCGGGCTCGCTCGATCGTCTGCACGTCCACCTTCCTCGCGAGATCTCGCAAATACCCTTCGCGCGGATCATACGCGCGAATGTGCCCGAGCCGTCGGCCGGACGATCCCTGGTGGCCCTCCGCCCGACGGATTCGTTCGATCTCCTGTTCGATCTCCCGCGTGACCTCGGGGAGTGCCGGAGCTCCATCGGCCGTCGAGAACTTGATCCCCTGATACTCGGGCGGATTATGGCTGGCCGTGATGTTGACTCCACCTTGCGCGCGCTCGGCCACGATGGCATACGCGACGACCGGCGTCGGCACCGGCTCCGAGCACAGCAAAACATCCACCCCTTCCTCAGCCAAGACGCGCGCGCTCTCGCGCGCGAACGTCTCCGCCAGGAATCGCGTATCATAGCCGACGATGAGTGTGGCCTCTTCCTGCCGACGCTTCACATAGCGCGCGATGGCGCGCACAACCGCGCGCACGTTCTCTATCGTGAAGTCCTCGGCCATGATGGCCCGCCATCCCGAAGTACCGAATCGAATGGGACTCCTCACCGTTTCCATAGTGGTACCGTTGTGCTCACTCCGAAGATGATCCCGCTTCGAGGATCAATGGCATGCACGCCTCGCACGCCGGCCAGGTCCCACCACAGGCGTCCCGTGCGGAGTTGCAAGCCGATGCGCATTTGTCCCCGCGATTCCGTCCCCAAAGGGGCTCGACGACGCGTGTTCTCCCATCCGCTCACTTCAGCGACGAGATGCGTTCGTGCATTCAGCTCATAGACACCCGCCAAGCCATAGAGCAATACATCGTTTTGCACAAAGGGTTCGATCGGAGCCGGCAAGATGCCTACTCCAATGTGGCCGAAGAGATCGAAGTCTCCCCATTGCTTCTCGGCCAGCACGGCGGCGAAGAAATTCGTTTGGTTCGTCCCAATCCCCCGCGCTTGATCGGAATTCGGCAGCTCGACCCCTACGCGCACGCCGAGCGCCGGCCACCGCCCTTCGGCCGCGCGCAATTGAACTTTCGTCCAAAGGCTGAAATCTCCCACATCGTGCGTGCTCTCGAGGGTCGGCAGCCGAAGCGAAATCGCGCCCCCGCGTCGCTCGTCAATGCTCAGATAATTCTGAATCGTCCCGCGAAGTTGGAGTTCCACGCGCGGGGCCACGCCAAGCGACAGCCCTAGGACGCCCATACGCGAGAGATCGCCACGCAATCCAGAGAGGGGAAACCGTTGTGTCTGGGCGAACTCGAATCCGAGATCTATCCGCAGCTCGCCCTCGGGCACAGTGGCCACTCGTTCCGTCACAAGCGGGCGTTGTTGAGCCGGGACCGGAAGCAGTAGGCCCAATCCCATCGCCAAGCTCACCCCCACTTGCCACCATGCTCTCGCTGCGCTCATACTTCCTCACGTGCCGCGTGCTCGCTCGATCAGACGTGTGAGCCCGGCGAAAACGCGCTCAGCATTTTAGGCGAAGCGGAACCATTCGTCAACCGAGGATTCTCTCCCCGCGTCAAACGCCCTCGCTCAAGGAGCCCGCTCTTCTCTCCTCAGCGGATGAGCGTCCCCACTCGTTTCCACCGCGCATGTCGCAAAATCCTCAGCAGGAGATTCCCTCCGTGCGCAGCCGCCGCGCGTTCGTCATATGACCAGTACACAACAAGGGCGCGCCCGACGACATACTCGCGCGGGACGGTCCCCCAGAACCGACTGTCCTCACTATCGTCGCGATTATCCCCCATGACGAAGTACGCCCGCTCGGGGATGAAGAAAGGGCGCCCGACGGCATATCGCCCCCCAGAGGGGAACTCCGCATCTTCACGCTCGGCGTGATATGACTCCCAGTAGACGCGATACTGTGCCCCTTCGGGCGGGGGTTCCTCCCGAACGATCTGCAAAGCGGAATCCTCGGCATCGAACCTGGGATTTTGCACGTACAGACGCTGCTCCGGAAGCTCGCGCCCATTGATGAAGACGCGCGTCCCTCGAATCTCAATCGTCTCCCCGGGCAATCCGACAACGCGCTTGACGTAATTGACTTCGGGATTCTGCGGGTATTTGAAGACGACCACGTCTCCCCGACGAACTTCCCGATAGGGGAAGAGCCGCCAGAAGATCCCCTCGCGCCTCTCGGCGAAGAGGAATTTGTTCACCAGAAGATGATCGCCGATGAGGATGTTGTTCTGCATCGAGCCGGTGGGCACCTTCACGGCTTGGACCACGAACGTCATACCGAACAAGGCCATGATCACAGTGACGACGGCCGACTCGAAGTATTCCCGCAAGGTGGATTTCGGTCTCTCCGTCACTTCTGCCGACTCCGAAGGGGAGGAGAGCTCGGACGGAGGTGCATCCCATCGGTCCATCATGGAGTCGCCTCGCTCGCAGGAATCTCCAGAAGCTGCTCCAACTGGCCCAGCGCCACGCGAGCCGCATGTTGATGCGCGGCTTTGATGGTCGGCCCTTCGCCTGTTGCGACCACTCGCTCCCCGATGCGAAGGCTCACCTGGAAGCGCCGGGCATGTGCTGGCCCTTCGACTCCAATCACTTCGTAAACCGGTGGCGGCAGACCGCGCGCCTGCAACTGTTCCTGCAGCGTCGTCTTGTAATCGCTCCACTGCACGCTCTCCGGATCCAACCTGCAGACGATATCCTGAAACTGCCGGCGCACGAATGCCTCCGCTACCTCGATCCCTCCATCCAGATAGAGCGCCGCGATCAAGGCCTCATATGCATCCACTAGGAGCGTGCGCTTGGTGCGCCCGCCGGTCTTCTCCTCACCGCGATTCAACCGCAAGTATTCCCCAAGCTGCAGATTTCGCGCGTGCACTTGCAAGTTCTCCGCGCTCACCAAAAACGCCTTCATCTTCGCGAGCTTTCCTTCCGGTAGGGCTGGGAACAACTCGAACAACCACGCGCTCACGATGAACCCCAGGACCGCATCGCCGAGGAACTCCAACGCCTCATTATCCGCCAAACCCATCGCCCTGATCTCATGCGCATAGGAACGATGCGTGAGCGCCCGGTTCAGGAGTTCCCGGCGCCGAAAGGTGTATCCGATTTTGCGCTCCAATTCGCTGAGGTCTCGCGCCTCGGTCGGCATCCCGCTCACGATGATCCCGTTGAGGCCTGGGCCGACGGCTTGAATTTCTTGATCAACTCCTCCATGCCCTCGGTGGTGTCGTTATGCCGATAGCGGTAGAAGCTCTCTAAGAGCTTGCGCGCTTCCTGATTGAGCGCTTGAAAGCTCGCATTGGTCTCGGAGATGGCGACCGTGCGGGCGTACATCTCGATCATCTGATCCACCACCTCGTCCACCTGTTGCAGCAGTTGCTTGCCTGCTTCGGCGACTTTCTCCTCCGGCGTGAGCTTATCGTAGTTCTCTCGCAGCTTGGCATACTTACCGAGCTTGAGCGCCTCGCCGATGAGGTAGAAGGTCACCGGATCGCTCGGATCTAACTCCGCCGACTTCTTCAGATGCTCGATCGCCGGATCATAGTCGGCCTTGTTGTAGAGGAACAGACCCGCCGCCTGATGCAATGCCCCAAGAACCTTATTCTTCTGCTGCTCCCAAATCTGAGGGGCAAAGCCCGGTGGAGCGTTCCCCGCAGAAGCCAGTTCCAATGCGCGCGTGGCATAGGTCAAGCCATCCGCATCAAAACGCGTGTCCCGTCCTTTGGAGGCCGTCGCCGCAGCCAGCGCCAAGACATAAAGGATGCTGAAGTTGTTGGGATCAGCACTCAAGACCTCGCGCCCCACATTGAAGGCCTTCTCGAAACGATTGGTCTGCGCGTAGGCGAGAACGAGGATGGGCCTGGCACGCGGCGCCAAGACGCTATTGGGGAATTTCGCCAAGAACGCCTCCCCCGCCTGAACGGCTTCCTCCAGCTTCCCCGCCGCGAACGCCTGATAGAGCGCATTGTAGGCCTCTGCTTCCTCGCGCGTGTACTGTGGTTGCGCTTGCGCTCCCCAGACGATCCGCCCCATCCCGGCGATGAGCATGACGCAGAGGAGTGACGCCGCAAGGGTTGCGACCTTTCTCATTCCCCCCTCCCGATTATGATATCCTCGCATCCCTTTGCTCCGACGGGCAGGTCGGAAAAAGCACCTCCGGTGACCGGCCTTTCCTGACCCGCTTCTCGCGCTTATTCTACGGCAAGTCGGAGACGGGAGCAAGGATGCGACATGATCGGCTTTTTGTCAAGATGCGCGTTGACGCTTTTCGCCTCTCCTTGTTATGCTTGGTTACGCTCGTGTGCTTTGAACGAGCGAGCAGTCTTTGGCATTCAGGAGGACGCCATGCTTTCATTCAATAATATCCCCGTGCCCGCTGAGGGCGAGAAGATCGAAATCCGAGACGGACAGCTCGTCGTTCCCAACCGCCCGATCATTCCCTTCATCGAAGGGGATGGAACGGGCCGCGACATCTGGCGAGCGGCTTCGCGCGTTTTCAATGCCGCCGTCGAAAAGGCCTATCGCGGAGAGCGGCAGGTCGTCTGGTACGAGATCTTCGCTGGTGAGAAGGCCTACGCCAAGTTTGGCGAGTGGCTTCCCCGAGATACGGTCGAGGCGATTCGCGAGTTCACCGTCGCCATCAAGGGGCCGCTGACGACGCCCGTTGGGGGCGGCATTCGCTCGCTGAACGTCACGCTGCGGCAGGTCCTCGATCTCTACGCGTGCGTGCGCCCAGTTCGCTGGTACAAAGGTGTCCCCTCCCCCGTGAAGCATCCGGAGAAGCTCGACGTCGTCATCTTCCGCGAGAATACCGAGGACGTCTACGCTGGCATTGAGTTCCAACAGGGAACGGAGCAGGCGCAGAAGACGATCGAATTCCTTCGGAGCCTCGGCTACTCGGTGCGCCCCGATAGCGGCATCGGCATCAAGCCGATCTCCAGCTTCGGGACCAAGCGCCTGGTCCGGAAGGCCATCCGATACGCGCTCGAAAATGGACGCAAGGTCGTCACGTTCATGCACAAGGGCAACATCATGAAGTTCACCGAAGGCGCCTTCCGCGACTGGGGATACCAGGTGGCCAAAGAAGAGTTCGGCGACTTCACGGTCACGGAACAGGAGTTGTGGGAGAAGTACGACGGGAGGCTTCCCGAGGGGAAGATCCTCATCAACGACCGCATCGCCGATTCGATGTTCCAGCAAGTATTGACGCGCCCCGATGAATACTCCGTTATCGCGACGCCCAATCTGAATGGGGATTACCTGAGCGATGCTTGCGCGGCGCAAGTCGGCGGATTGGGGATGGCGCCGGGCGCGAATATCGGCGACTACATCGCGCTCTTTGAGGCAACGCACGGCACCGCGCCCAAGTACGCCGATAAGGATGTGATCAACCCGAGCGCCGTCATCCTGGCAGGCGCGATGATGTTCGAGTACATCGGATGGCGCGAAGTGGCCTCGCTGATCACGACGGCCATCGAGCGGACCATCGAGCAGAAGATCGTCACCTACGACCTGGCGCGTCTCATGGAAGGCGCCCGTCAGGTGAAAACGAGCGAGTTCGCCACGGCTATCATCGAGAACATGGGCTAGCGGGAGACGCCCGCGGCACGTCTGGCGGCTCGCGCATGTTTTCGGGAGGAGTATGTCTCTGGTCGAGCGCGCTGACGAGCGCGCTCCCGTGGTGGGTGTTTGATCATCATCAGGAGGAACTATGGCACGAAAGAAGATCACCATCGTCGGCGCTGGCAACGTCGGCGCGACGGTCGCTCATCGCCTTGTGGATAAAGAGTTGGGCGACGTCGTGCTCGTGGACATCATCGAAGGCTTGCCACAAGGGAAAGCCCTGGACCTGGCCGAGTCCACGCCCATTCTCGACCGTGACGTTCGCGTCATCGGATCAAACGGCTATCGCGAGACGGCCGATTCCGACATCGTCGTCATCGCCGCCGGTGTGCCCCGCAAACCGGGGATGAGCCGATCCGATCTCGTCACCATTAATACGGACATCGTCCGCAGCGTCACGCAAGAGGTCGTCAAATATTCTCCGAATGCCATCCTCATTGTCGTCTCCAACCCCCTGGATGCGATGGCCTATGTGGCCTACAAGGTCTCGGGCTTTCCGCGCGAGCGCGTCTTCGGCATGGCCGGCATTCTCGATACGGCCCGCATGCGCTATTTCATCGCGGAGGAGCTCGGCGTCTCGGTCGAGGACGTTTTCGCCTTTGTCCTCGGCTCGCACGGCGATGAGATGGTTCCGCTGGTGCGATATTCCTCAGTCGCGGGCATTCCGCTCACGGATTTGCTGCCGAAGGAGAAGATCGAGGCGATCGTCAAACGCACGCGCGAGGGAGGGGCTGAGATCGTGAGTCTGCTCAAGGCAGGATCGGCTTACTATGCTCCATCAGCCGCCGTTGTGGAGATGATCGAGGCCGTGCTCAAGGATAAGAAGAAGATTCGCCCGTGCTCCGTTTATCTGGATGGGGAATACGGCATCAAGGGCGTCTTCATCGGCGTTCCGGTGAAGCTCGGAGCCTCGGGTGTGGAGCAGATCATCGAAATCAGCCTGACGCCTGAAGAGCACGCCGCCTTGCATCGTTCGGCTGAGGCCGTGCGCGCGCTCCTCGAGAGCATCCAGCTCTGAACGTCGGACTCACGAGCGCTCTCCCGGACGCCGCGACTCGGGCAGTGAACGGATCACGGGAAGCGAGAGCGGGCGTTCCACGCGCACGCGAAGGATCGTTCCCGGATTCAGGCGCAGGTCTTCGCCTTTGGTCATGAGCACTGCCCCCCCAAGCGTGCTGGCGATCACGATGCCCGCCGCCTTCCCGCTGCCGGTGATCAATCCGACGGCTGAGCCTGCCGCCAAACCGACGTGCGCCCCGCGATACACATTTCGGAACGTGCGCTCGCCGCTGCGACCTCCATGCGCCACGCCTTCTTCATCAGCCCGAACCTTTCGATCTCCCTGCCAATCATCAATAGCTACCAGCGTGGTCGCCACCGGCTCTACGCCATATGACGTGCGCATGCGATCGAATACGAGCGCCAACTCCGATTGCCGCTGCCCGCGACGCGCCGGCTTGACATGCGTGACGCGGCCCAAGAATTCAGCTCCGCGTTCCAGCACGAGCTTTCCCTCTACTAAGAGATCATCGTACAACGTCGCTCGCACCGGATCGCCGACCTCGCTGATCTTCGTGCTCACCGGCGTTTGCAGCGCGAGCCGCAGGACGGTGCCCTCAGCAACCGTGACCGTCGCGGCCTCTTGAGGCACCGCGAAGAACCCGCGCGCCATCGCCAGCCCGAGGATCACGCTCACTGGGATTCGCCATCGGCTGTTCATCATCTCCCTCCTCGCGAATCTCCCATGCTCAAGGAGAATTATACCTTGGGCCGAGACGCTCTCCCAGGGCTTCAGAACACCTGCAGGATCACGCACTTGAGATAATGCGTCTCCGGCATCGAGAGCAGGATCGGATGATCGGAGGCCTGCGTTCGCCGTTCGAGGATTCGCACCGAACGCCGGGCATCGGCGGCAGCTGCGCGCAACATTTCGAGAAACATCTCTTCGCTCATGTGGTAGGAGCAACTGCACGTCACCAGCACGCCCTCCGGTTGCAGGAGTCGAAGAGCGCGCAAGTTGATCTCCTTGTATCCGCGCAGCGCACCAGGGACGGCCGCGCGACTCTTGGCGAAGGCCGGGGGATCGAGCACGATCAGGTCGAAGCGTTCCTGTCGCTGATCCAGTTCCCGCAAGAGGTCGAAGACATTCCCTTCGACGACGGTCACGTTCGTCCGGCTATTTCTCTCCGCATTTCGACGGGCTTGTTCCACGGCCTCGGCGGAGATGTCCACGGCCAGCACACTCTCGGCGCGAGCGGCCAAATGCACAGCGAAGCCGCCACCGTAACAAAAGCCGTCCAAGACGCGCCCTCGCGCATAGCGAGCGGCCGCTCGATAATTCTCCTGCTGATCGAGGAATGCCCCCGTCTTCTGCCCCTGCAACACGTCTATCTGGAATCGCCCTTCGCCCAACGTGACCTCCACGTGCTCGGGTACCGTCCCGTAGAGCACGCCCTTCGTCAGCGGCAATCCCTCGAGCGCGCGCACCTTCACATCATTGCGCTCGACGATCGCGCGCGGCGCGAACAGCTCCACCAGCAGATCCACCCAAAGCGGCTTCAATGCCTCCATCCCCTGCGAGAGCGTTTGCAGGACGAAGCAGTCCCCATAGCGATCAATAATGAGCGAGGGCAGCCGATCGCTCTCCGCGAAAACGAGCCGATAGGCTTCGACATCACCGAGCATCCGATGGCGGAGGTCTGCTGCGCGCAGGAGCCGCTCGCGCCAGAACGCGCGAGTGATCTCCAGGTCTGGCTCAGCGATCCATCGCAACGCGATCTGCGAGCGATCGCTATAGAGAGCCCAGCCGAGCCGTCTCCCCCGCGTATCGGCCACGGCGACGATCTCCCCGCCCTGCGCCCCTCCCGCATCCACCAAATCCGCGGCATAAACCCAAAGGTGCCCGCTCTGTAAGCGCGCGGCTCCGCGCATCGTGATCGTAACTGTCTTCGTTGACGACATCGGCGCTTTGGTTTACACTCTCTCTCCTTCCGGAGCGACCTCCAGGCCCGGAATGGAAGGCACGCTCCTGAAGACGTGCGCTTCGGATTCAAACCGAATGAGGGAGCATATCGCATTCATCGGACTTGGATCAAACCTCGGCGATCGGGAGGCCTATCTTGCGGGCGCGCGACGGGCTTTGTCCCACTACGGGATATTGGAACGCTGCTCCTCTCTCTACGAGACTGAGCCGGTGGACGTCCGCGATCAACCTCGCTTTCTCAATCAGGTCATCGCCCTGCGCACGCCGCTGGATCCCATCGCCTTGCTCCGCGCCTGTCAGGCGATCGAACGGGCGCTCGGGCGCGAACGCCTCATCCCCAAGGGCCCGCGCACGATTGATCTCGACCTCTTGCTCTACGAAGATCGAGTCCTCACGCTTCAGACCGAAGACGTGCAGCTCATCCTCCCGCATCCGCGCCTCCATCAGCGGAGATTTGTGCTGGTTCCTCTGTGTGAGATCTACCCTGACGGCTGCCATCCTGTTCTCGGAAAGCCGTTCTCTCAATTGCTCGCGGAACTGACGGACACGGCCGAGGTCACCCTCTACGCGAAAGTGTTTGCCTGAAGCGCCGAGGGACGATCCGACATCTTTCCATTGTCGGAGGGGTTCCATGATTCGCCCTCTCATTCTTCTCCTCATCGCATTCGCGACGAGCCTTCTGCTCATCACAAGACCAAACGGATGGGCCAACGACTTGGACCACGCGGCATTGGAAGGATTTGTCCTCGATCCGACGGAGGCGGTGATTCCGGGAGCGACGATCGCGCTCATCGAGCAGCAGACCGGAATGAAACGAACGGCCACCAGCGACGCACGCGGATGGTACCGGCTGGCGATGCTCCCTCCGGGAACGTATGCGCTTCGCGCGGAAGCGCCGGGCTTCTCCCCCTTCGAATATCGCGAGCTGCTGCTGAAGGCCGGACACACCCAGCGCCTGGACCTGCGGCTTCGCCCCGGGAGCCTCGTCGAAGTCGTCACGGTCACCGATACAGAGACGCTCGATCCGACGCGCACGGTCGTCGGTCTGAGTTTGCGAAGCGAGGAGATCGAGGCCCTCCCGATCAATGGGAGGAATCCGCTCGATCTCGTCTTCCTCTTCGCGAGCGTCCAAGCCGAACCTTTTGAGACGCGCGATCTCGGCGATCCCGCGACGCGCGACGTCGTGGCGGACCCCCCACAAGAAGCGGGCATCTTCTCGCTCTCGGGCGGACGCGCATACTCGAACAACATCACCATAGATGGTTTCGACAACAACGATGATCGCACGGCGCGCGAGCGCGCGATCCCCAGTTTGGAATCCATCGCCGAAGTCCAAATCATCACCAACCAATTCTCCGCCGAATATGGGCGCGCCTCTGGCGGTCGCCTCAACTTCTTCACCCGTCGCGGAGCGAACCAATTCCGCGGAGCGATCTTCGGTGACTTTCAAGACGAGAGCCTCAACGCCAATAGCTTCTTCCGCAATGCGCGTGGACAGAAGCGCGCCCCGTTTCAACGGCGCGAATACGGTGGTCGGCTCGGCGGTCCGATCCGTCGCGATCGGTTCTTCTTCTTCGGCGTCATCGAACGTCAGGAAGAGCCGGATACGGACGCCATCATCGCCCTGCTTCCGGTGGATCCGCGCGCGAATCCGGCCTATCCCCTGCAGGAGACGCCCACCGGTCGGCCTTTCGTGCGCGATGGCGTTCAGGTTGCTCTCTTCGAGGACGAAGTGAGCGCGCTCGGCCATCGCACATACGCGAGCGGTCGGTTCGACGCGGCATTCGGAGGAGCGCACCAGCTCCTCTTGCGTTTCGACATCACTCGCACCAATCGGCTGCGCGCGCGCGATCAAGGAGCGACGCTTCGCGAAGGCCTCTTCAACCGACGTCGCAATTCCATGGCCTATGCCATCCAAGACACTTGGGCGATCGGCTCGCGGCTCTTCGCTCAGCTTCGCTTCCAGTATTCGGCGCTCACGCCCAATGTGACGCCGAGCGTGATGCGCCCGGGCGTGATCGTCGGCAGCAGTCGCGGCCTGACGCTCCCGGTCGCGAGCGGCTTCATCGCGGGAGCGGCGGGATTTCCTGAGACGCGCGCGGAACGTCGCTTCCAATGGGCGGGTGCGCTCACCCGACAATCGGGACCTCACACGTTCAAGCTCGGCGCCGACATCATGCATCTGCGCTCGGCGACGCGACAGCTCCACCTCTTCTTCGGCTTCTACAACTTCCCGAGCTTCGGAGACTTCGTCGCCGGCACCCCCTCGCGTTATCGGCAGCGGATCGGTCAGCCCGAACAGCCCATCCACAATACGATTCTCGGCGGTTTCCTCCAGGAGGAATGGCGTGCGCGTCCGAATCTGACGCTCACTTTCGGCCTCCGGTATGATCGAGAGACCGCGCTCGATCACGATAAGAACAATTGGGGCCCGCGCCTGGCCCTGGCATGGGCTCCCGGCCATCGCGCCCAGACGGTGCTCCGAAGTGGCATCGGCGTCTTCTACAACCGCGTCCTGCTGCGGACTCTGGAAGACTTCGCCGTGCAATCGCGCCTGTTCGAGATTGACCTCGGCAGCGGACCCGGCGCGACCGGACGTTTGGAAGAGCTGAACCGAATCGGGGGCTTCCCCAACATCTTCCCCAACGATCCGACGCATCCGCTGGTCCGCGATCTCATCCGCCCGATCCAAAACACACGTCGTCTCTCGCCGGATCTTCGAATCCCGTACAGCGTACAAAGCAGCTTGGGGATCGAACGGCAATTTGGCCGAACGCTCACGCTCGAAGTCAGCTATGTCTTCAACCGCACGCTTCGACTCTGGCGCGGTCGCAACGTGAATGCGCCAATTCCACCTCTGGGTGGATTCGTGGCTTTTCTCCTCGATCCGCCCGAAGGATTCCCTGGCGTGGTGAAGGCTCCCGATGGGAAGACCGCCTTCGACAACAGCGCCCGCCAGATCGCCGATGTGGGCATTCGCTTCGTCCGATTTGATCTGAGCGCCACGCGCTCGCGCGACGTTGGCAGTGGTGCCAACCGCATTCGCGTTTATGGCCTGAACGCGCTGGGTGGAGGCGCGACGACGACCGATCCCGTGCTTGCCGCGTTGAACGCCGTGCGTAGGCTCCGTCCGAATCCCAATCTTGGAGAGATCGAGCAGCTTCAGTCCGATGGCCAAGCGACCTATCACGGCCTTCATGTGATCGCGAGCGCGCGTTTCGCTCGCCATCTCCGATTTCGCGTCTCCTACACGCTCTCTAAGCTGATTGATCTCATGGACCTCAACACCAGCTCGCCACAGGACGAATTCAATCTTGCGCTCGAGCGCGGCCTGGGGCGAACGGACGAACGCCATCGCTTCGTTTTGAGCGGCACGCTGGGAATGCCCAGGGCGCTCGGGGGATTGGAGTTAACGCCGATTGTGACGTTCTCCTCGGGCCGCCCATTCAATATCACGACGAACGCGCAGGATCGAAATCTGAGTGATACGCTGACCGATCGGCCTCATTTCCTCGGTCGAGGACCGATTCGCTTCGTGAAGCCGGGCGATACGGCGCGCTCGGAGGCAATGGCCGCGCAATTTCTCTTCCCGACGATCGGAACCAACGGGACGCTCGGTCGGAACGTGGGTCGGGGTCCGGGGACGCGGCGCGTGGACGTGCGCTTTTCTCGAACCATTCGCGCGGGCGAGCGTCTGGTGCTTCGTCCTTGGGTGAACGCGTACAATCTCTTCAACACGCCGAACTTCATCATGACGGGATTTTACGGGCCGCTAGATGAGCGCGAGGGCCGATCCGTCTTCCTGCAGCCTCGCGCGGCGCGCCGTCCGCGCACGCTCGAGCTGGGCCTGCGCCTGGAATTTTAAAAGCGCGGGGCAATCTGGAGCGCTCAGGAAATAGGGAGCCTTAGAGCCCGAGTGCAAGCAGCCGTCTCAGACGGAACGTTTGCCCGAGGGGCGCATTGATGATACCCTTTGCAGGGAAGTATGGCGCGCGTGGGGGACAGCTATTGCTGGCTGATCGCCGACGATCCGACGGCGTGTCCGTATCTCGGCGCGCAGGACGCGCATCTGCTCTCGGACGTGCGGCGTCGAAATCGAGAGAAATGCATCGGCTGCGATGAGTTGCGTCGCGACCTCGCCGACGTGCGGCGCACCGGCGGTCCCCTCCTTGAAGCGTTGACGGTGATCCTCGATGAAGCCTTGAACCGATGCCCCCCGATCCTCCGCACGCTCCAAATCAAAGAGGAGTTGCTGGACATCCTCCGGCATCTCTCGCGCAGCTTGCAGTTGGCGCTTGATCCGGATGAGATCCTCTACAAAGGCTTGGTCGCTTTCACGGCTGGCGGGAGCCTTGGGTTCAATCGCGCGCTCGCCCTTCTGGTCGAGGAAGGTCAACTGCGCGGATATTTCGCTCTCGGCCCACGCGATGAGGAGGAAGCGGCGCGCATCTGGCGAGAGGTCACGGAACGAGGCGTGACGCTGGCCGACCTCTTGGACTATTCCCCGGAAGCCTTCGCTCGAGAGCGGGAGAAATTCCGGCTGTGGCTGGAGCGCTTTCGCTTCATGCTCTCGGACTCGCCGTTTCGCGAAGCCTTCTCGCTGCCCATCCCGCATGTGCCAGAGGCGGGCCGCGTGTTGGAGATCACGGCGGAGACGCCGCTGCCTGAGGCGCTGCGAGAATTTTATGGGAATGTGACCTTCTGGATCGTCCCATTGCTCTCTCACGAGGAGCAACCCTTGGGCGTGCTGCTGCTCGATAACTTTCTGACGAGGCGCCCGATCTCGGCCGAGGATCGGCTCGCCATGGAGTTGTTCGCTGTAGAGATCGCCGTCGCTTTGGAGCGGGCTCTCGCCTATGCGGAATTGCGCGAGAAGATGGAGATGCTCGAAGAAGCCTATCGGCGCATCCGAGAGCATCAACAGACAATCGTTCGTCTTCGAGAAGAAGCTGCGATCGCCGAGATGATGCTGCAACTGACGCATATGATCAAAAATCCGGTCGTCGCCATCGGCGGGCTCGCTCGACACCTTCAGAAGAAGCTCGATGAGCATTCCCCGCATCGCCGGTTCGCCACCGCCATCGCCCAAGAGGCCTCCCGATTGGAAGAGACGGTACAGGATTTCGTGAAATTCGCCGCGCTGAAGTACTCGACTGAGCGCCATCCGGTGAACGTCAACGAGATCCTCGAACTGCTGGCCCACGAGAAGATGGAGACCCTGCGCCACAGAGCGCCGATTCGGTGGCATTTGGATCTTGGCCCTGTCCCCCCGATTCTCGCCGATGAACGTCAGCTCTATCACTGCCTGGAGAACATCGTGAACAACGCTCTGGAAGCCATGAGCGACGGGGGCGATCTTTTCATCGAGAGCCGTCAGTCCAATGGTACGATCCTCATCATCGTCAGAGATACGGGGCCCGGCCTGACCGAAGAAGCAGCGCGCAATCTCTTCAAGCCGTTTTTCACGACCAAACCGACAGGAAGCGGACTGGGCCTCTACACGGCCAAACGAATCGTCGAGAGCCTAGGCGGAGAGCTTCAGCTCCTGTGTCAACTCGGTCAAGGGTGCGAGGTCATCATCCGCCTTCCTATTTCCGAGATGCCTTCCGAGACGTTTGCGGAAGGCGAATCGGCGCGCGGAGCTTCTTGAGGCGCTGCGCGGAAGTTACGGAGAACGGTCATGGCGAAGATCTTGATTGTGGATGATGAGCCGAACATTCGGCTCCTCTATGCGACCATATTGACCGAGGGCGGGCATGAGGTCGTCGAAGCCGAAGATGGGCACCAGACGCTCAAGGCCCTCGAGAGCGAACCCTTCGATCTGGTGATCCTCGACATTCGCTTGAAGGCCGAGAGCGGACTCGATCTCCTTCGGGAGATCGCCGCGCGATATCCGCAGATCCCGGTCATCATCTGCTCGGCTTACGCCTCATTCCAGGACGACTACACGTCCTGGCTCGCGCACAGCTATTGTGTGAAGTCGACCGATCCTCGCGCGCTCATGGAGGAAGTGGAGCGCGTCCTCGCCCAGCGGACGGCTCCCCGCACGCGCGATGCTGGATCGTGAACGATGGGCTGCTTGTCCGAGCGACGTATGAGGTTGCTCCTGCTCTGGCACATGCACCAACCGATGTACAAGGATTACCGGACGGGTCGGTATGAGCTCCCTTGGGTTTACCTGCACGCGCTGAAGGACTATTACGAGATGGCGTGGATTGCGAGTCGGTACGAACGTCTCCAGGTGACGTTCAATCTCGTTCCCAGTTTGATCGAAAGCCTCGAAGACTATGCGAGCGGTCGTGCCGAGGATCCGTTTCTCGTGCACTTTCGCAAGGCTCCGGAGGAGATGGACTCCGCGGAGCGCGCGTTCCTCCTGGAGCACTACTTCCTCGTCCCCCCTTCGGCCATCGAGGCGCATCCGCGCTATCGCGAGCTGCGAGCACGGCGGGACGCGCGCCGTCGGTTCGCGCCGCAAGACCTGCGCGACCTACAGATCCTCTTCCACCTGCACTGGCTCGGCGAGAGCTGGAAGCGGACGCACGCGGGGATTCGCGCACTTGTCGGGAAGCAACGGGGGTATCGGGAGGAGGAGAAGCGGCAGCTTCAGGAGGTGATGGAGCAGATCTTCCGCACGACGCTTCCGCTCTATCGGAAGCTTTGGGAGCAGGGACGCATTGAGGTCTCGACGACGCCGTACTATCATCCGATCCTGCCGTTGCTCTGCGACATCGAGATCGCCCGGCACGCGACGCCGGGGATTCGGCTGGATGATCTCCATTTTCGCTTTCCGGAAGACGCGCGCGAACAGATCGCCCGGGCGTTGGAGAAATGCGAGGCCGTCTTCGGTCGTCGTCCGCAAGGGATGTGGCCCGCCGAAGGCGCCATCAGCGAAGAGGCCGTGCGGCTCATGGCCGAAGCCGGCCTCGCGTGGACAGCGAGCGATGGCGCTGTCCTCTTCCACAGCCTCCCTCCGGAGGCGCGGCGTGAGGACGCACATTGGCGGCCCTATCGCTTCACGCAAGACGGGCGGGCGATCGCGCTCTTCTTCCGCGATCATGAGCTGTCGGATTTGATCGGCTTCGTCTATCCGCGATGGCGGAGCGAGGACGCCGTGGAGGATTTCCTCCGTCGGTTGCGCGCGATCCACGAGCGGGCCCCGAGCGCGATCGTCGCCGTCATCCTCGACGGCGAGAATCCGTGGGAACATTATCCGGCCAACGGCCATGACTTCCTCACGCGCCTCTATCAGCGATTGGAGGAAGAGCCGTGGATTGAAACGCTCACCTTCAGTCGAGCGCTCGCCATGTGCCCGACGCTCCCGGAACTGCGACGCATGCATCCTGGCTCCTGGATCGAAGCGAACTTCACGACTTGGATCGGCGATGAGGAGAAGAACACGGCCTGGCGATATTTGGAGCGGGCGCGGCGACGATGGGCCGCCTCAGTGCACGCCGCTCTCTCCGCGAAGGAGGAAGCATCCGTTGAGCTGGCACGACGCTCCCTGCTGGCTGCCGAAGGTAGCGATTGGTTCTGGTGGTTCGGCGAACCGCATCATAGCCCTCAGGACCCAATCTTCGACGAACTCTTCCGAAGGCATCTGAAGAATGTGTATGCGGGCTTGGGGCTCGTCCCCCCCTCGTATCTGGAGACGCCGATTCGTACGGAACGCAGCCTCGTGCTGCGCACGCCCGTGGCGTTCCTGCGCCCGATCCTCGATGGACGCGACACGCACTACTTCGAGTGGGCGCCGGCCGGGATGATCCGCCTGCAGGCTCACGGCGCGATGCATCGCGCGAGCGGACATCTCGTGACGCTTTATTTCGGATTCGATCCCGAACACCTCTATCTCCGCATTGACTTGCGGGAGAACGCCCGTCCGCTTCTCGAGCACGCGACGCTGCAGGTGGAGATTTACACGGCGGGCGGGGAGCAGCGGTACGAGATCTCGGCCGGTCGCCATTCGCCTTCGTGGGCCGTCGCCGACGTCGTCGAGATGGCCCTCTCGCTGTCAGAGTTGAAGCTCGACTTCGGCGAGTCCTTCGATCTCGTCCTTACGTTGAAAGTGGACAGCCTGCTGGAGCGATACCCGCCAAGCGGCGCCTTGCGCTTGCAAGTGCCCGGACGCGAATTCGAGATGGAGCACTGGATGGTATAGGAGGGAAGCGAAATGAATCCTCAACGAGATACGCTTCGCGAACTGCGATTCGATCCGTTGCGCAATCGGTGGGTCATCATCGCGGCCGAACGCGCGCGGCGTCCGAGCGACTATTTGATCGAGGCGCGCCCCCCGGCCGAGCGCGAAGGACGGCCACTCGCTTGTCCCTTCTGCGAAGGGAACGAGGATAAGACGCCGCCGGAGATCTTCGCCCTGCGCGAGCCGGGGACGGCGCCGAACACGCCGGGTTGGCGCGTGCGCGTCGTCTCAAATAAATTCCCAGCGCTGCGCATCGAGGATCACGCGCGGCGATACGGCGTCGGCCTCTTCGACGTCCTCAGCGGGGCTGGCGCTCACGAGGTCATCATCGAGACGCCCGACCACACGAAGACGCTCGCCGATTTGCCGCTCCCTTGGATCCGCGACGTGCTCATCAGCTATCGCGAGCGCATCCGCGATCTCTTCCGCGATCCTCGGCTCCGCTACATCCTCATCTTCAAAAACCACAAGCCGGAAGCGGGCGCGTCGTTGGCGCACACACATTCGCAGCTCATCGCGACGCCCATGGTCCCGCCCGCCGTCAAGCAAGAGCTGACCGTTTGCCGAGAGAACTTCGTCAAAAAAGAGCGCTGCCTCATCTGCGACATCATCGCTCAGGAACTGGCTTTCGGCGAGCGCGTCATCTATCAGGATGACGCCTTTGTGGTCTGGGCGCCGTTCGCCTCAGCGTTCCCGTTCGAGACGTGGATCTTACCGAAGACGCATCGGCACGATTTCTCTCGCTTGAGCGATGAGGAGCTGCAGCGAACGGCGCATGCCCTTCGCGTGACGCTCCGCGCCATGAAGCGGCTTCTCAATGATCCGCCCTACAATTTCATCCTGCACACCAGTCCCCCGGCGTTCGCTCGACCTGGCCATCCCGACTATTGGAGCTCCATCGAATACGACTATCACTGGCATCTGGAGATCGTGCCGCGCCTGACACGCATCGCGGGATTCGAGTGGGGCGCCGAGCTGTTCATCAATCCCACCCCGCCGGAAGCTGCGGCTGAATATCTGCGCCGAGAAGTGGGCGAGATCCTGAAGGAGGAAGGGGGCGATGCCGCGAGCTATTGACATGCACGTCCACTTGCCGACGGCGAGCTTCCTGGAAGGGGCGATCGGTCCGTATCGCGCAGCAGCCGAGCGCTTCTTCCGCACGAGCGTCCCCGTTCGCGAGATGGATGACGTCGCGCGCTACTACGAAGACTTGGACATCATTGGCGTCTTGCTCGCGTGGGATGCGGAGACGGCGACCGGCCTTCCCCCCGTGACCAATCAAGAAGTCGCCGAGATCGTCCGCCGGTACCCGGGACGTTTCATCGGATTCGCGAGCGTGGATCCGTGGAAGGGACGACGCGCACTGGAGGAGGTCGAACGGGCGATCACGGAACTTGGCCTGAAGGGCGTGAAATTTCATCCGAGCCTTCAAGCCTTCTATCCCCACGACGCGCGCTTTTACCCCCTCTACGAGAAGATCGCTGCGCTCGGCGTGCCTACGATCTTTCACACGGGCACGAGCGGGTTGGGGGCCGGGCTTCCCGGTGGCGGCGGCATCAAGCTCGACTATGCGCGACCGATCTACTTGGACACCGTGGCTGCCGATTTCCCCGAGCTAATCATCATCGGCGCGCACACGGGATGGCCCTGGCACGAGGAATTGCTCGCCATCATCGGACATAAGCCGAACGTCTATATGGATCTCTCCGGTTGGTCGCCGCGCTACATCGCTGCCACGGTCCTCGAGGCGGCTCGCAAACGGCTCTCGGCCAAGATGCTCTTCGGCAGCGATTATCCCTTCATCACCCCCGAGCGCTGGCTCGCGGATTTCGAGGCTCTCGATGGCTTCTCCGAAGAAACGCGACGCCAGATTCTCTATGAGAACGCCGCCCGGATATTGAACCTCGCCGGCTCGTGCTGAAATCGGGGATGGCTGGACTTCGCGACGGGGATGGGGCTCAACTGGAGCACGGTGAGTGAACGCCCCTTGTCGAACACGCGCGGTGCACCTCTTCACGACATGGAGCGAGGTGAGGATCGCTCCAAGCGTTCTGCGATCTGTCGCAACTCCTCAGCCTCTTGCTGAAGCCGCCGCTGCCTTCGGGCGAGACTCAGCAAATACACCAGATGAATGAGCCAGGCGACGATCATCGCGATGACGAGGTTTCGCATCTCTCCCCCTCTCAGGCCAATCGCTCTAGTTGCAGCCGATGCAATCGCGCGCGCAACTCGGCCAGCTCCGCCCGTTGTCCCTCTAAGCGATAACGCCAGTAAAAGAGCACGGCGAAGAGCAAGAGGAAGGCGAGAAAGCATACGTGCAACGCCAGGAACATCTGGGGATCAATGCCCGACCCCTCCCCTCCGGCGATGACCGGCCCCGGATGCTGCGTCCGCCAGAGCCGAATCGAGAGATACACGAGGGGGACATCCACGAAGGCGAAAATGCCAAAGGCCGCCGCCCAGACGCGCTGGCTCGGTTGCTCAGCGGTGAACTGTCGCAAGAGGAGATAGCTCACATAGAGCAGCCACATCACCAATGTTGACGTCAGTCGCGCGTCCCATGTCCACCAAATCCCCCACACTGGCTTCGCCCAGATCGGTCCGGTAACGAGATTCACCGTGCTGAAGACCACGCCCACTTCAGCCGCGCTCACAGCCACGGCATCCCACTTCGGACGCCGCGTCTTCAGGTACGCGATGCACGCCAGGAAGTTGATGAAAAAGGCGACGAAGGCCGTCCACGCCGAGCTGACGTGATAGTAGAAGATGCGCTGAACGGTCCCCATCGTCCGCTCCGTCGGCGCGAACCAAAGCGCATGCAGCACGCCCAGGATCAGCGCGACGCCAGTGACGCCGACAAGTCCAAACCACCAACGCGGAAGCGTCCATTCGTTCCTCATGCTCCCTCCAGGACCGTTTCAAAAAGCAGCATGGCGAGCGTCGTGTAGATGACATCGAACGCGATGAGCACCTGGATCCACACGCCCATCGCGCCTTCACCAAGGAGCGCCGCCGACGTCGCCTCGACGACGGCGATCAACGCCGGCACCGAGATCGGCAGAAGCAAAAGCGGCAACAACAACTCGCGGCTCCGCACGTTCGTCGTCATCGCCGCGAAGAACGTCCCGTTCACGACAAGCGCCCACGTCCCCAGCATGAGCGCCAGGAGCCACGTTCCCACATCGCCGCGAAACGAGAGGTCGAAGAAGATGAGAAAGAGCGGCACCAAGATGACCTCCGCCAGAAGCAGGAAGAGCGCGTTCGCCACGCATTTGCCCACGAAGAGGGCGCTCGCCGAAGCGGGCGTCAATCGCAGGGCATCCAGACAATCGTTCACCCGCTCGCGCAGGAACGAGCGATCGAGCACGCTCAATCCGGCGAAGAGGAAGGCGATCCACAGCACGCCCGCGGCCAACCGACGTTCCTCATCCGAAGCCGGCTGAAAGGAGAAGCTGAAGAGCACGAGCACCAGGAGTGCGAAAAAGAGCATGGCGTTGGTCATCTCGCGCGTTCGCGCTTCGCTCAAGAGATCCTTCGCCACGATGCGCGTCGCCGCCGTCCAATAGCTCATGCGCGTTCCGTCACAGAATGAGGGATCGCCGACTCGCGAAGGACCGGCGCCCGCCAGCAGAGGACGCGCCCTCGGTCGAGGACAAGCTCCCCATCGGCGATTCCCTCCAACAATTCCACCTGATGCGTTGTGACGAGCAACGCTTTCCCCCGCTGGCGCCATTCGATCATCAAGGCGCGCACGCGCTCGACGCTCGCCACATCAAGCCCGGAGAAGGGTTCATCGAACAGAAGCAGATCCGGATCCGAGAGCATCGCGCGCGCCAAGGAGACCCTCTTCCGCATCCCATGCGAGAGCGTGCGGACGGGACGATGTCGAAAATCTTCGGCCCCGACCTCTCGCAGTACGCGCGCGATGCGGTCATCGGCCCCTCGCCCTAAGGCATAAAGGGCAGCGTAGAACTTCAAATTCTCCTCCGCCGACAATTCCTCGTAGAGGAACGGAGCGTGCCCGAGAAGACCGATCCGCCGCTTCACCTCCGGCGTCGGACGCGGTTGACCGAAGACGAAGACGCTGCCCGAGGTCGGCTTCAATAAAAAGGCGGCCACACGAAGGAGCGTGGATTTCCCGGCACCATTGCCGCCTGTGACGGCCACAATCTCCCCAGGGCCGAGGGTGAAACTCACCTGCCAGAGGGCAGCGGTCTCGCCGAACGTCTTACAGACGCCATCAAAGACGAGTGCCTTGGAATTGAGGACGTCACCCATTGGCGAGCATGCGGACAATCAAAGACGAGCCACCGCGCGCGCTGGCGTGCTCATCGTCCCGACGAAGCCGAAGCCCCAGTGCCTTCCGCCGGTTCGTACTTGGAGGCGCATTTGGCCTGCAGCTTCTGCGCTTGGAAGACGCCATCCGCCCCCCATCGTCCCTCGACGAGCGCCTCTGCATGATCCACGAAGGTGTCGGGCACAGGATCCCTGCCCACGTAGACGACGGGCAGCGTCTCGTCCTCCTGCTCGAGCAGGAACCTCACGTATCGCCCTTCGCGCTGAATACTGCCCGGAACGACGCGCCCGCCCACTCGCAGTCGCTTCTCCCGAACGCTCTCGCCCATGCGCTTCAACTCGGCGACCGTGATGTAGTAGGCCTTGCTCTCCTGCATGCCGATCACGGCTAACCACGCCAGCGCTCCCAACAGAATCGCAATGGCGACGGCGAATTTCACCTTCGGATTGCTCATCGCCTTCCTCCTCGAACGATCTCTTGTGGCGGACTGATCCGATGTCCCATCATGCAACACACACAAGATACCGCAGAAGCCTTGCCACGCGCCATGATGATCGCATCGCCTTCACGAGGACGTTCCAGCATCGGCGCGCAACGCGGCTTCAAGGGAACGCTGAAGCGCGCGACGCTTGGCCTCGTAGTCCTCTTCGGAGATCTCCCCGCGCTGTCGCTGGAGTTCGAGCGCAAAAAGCTCATCCTTCAACGCCGCCATCTCACTCGTTTGAGGAGGAGCGGCGGCAGGAGATTCCGACGATCGCTCTTTCGCCGGCGTCGCGCGCACCTTCTGCCGCCGCACGGCGAACACACTGCTCATGGCGAAGGCCGCGGCCAAGGCGGCCAGAAGGATCCATTGCCGCTTAGCGATCGGACCCGCTACGGCACGAACAGTCCCTCTTGCCTCTCCCTCTGCTTCCTCGGCCAAAACATTTGGCGCGCGACCGCTCACGCTCCAGGCGATCTCCATCCCGGCGCGGGCATTGTCGAGGACATAGACCGAGAGCCCCTGCTCTGACCCCAGCGGTCGAAAGCCCGGAGCTTCGACCTTCATCGGCTCGGGCACAAGCAGCCGCACGCGTTCCACATTCCAAGGCAAGACTTCCCGAATCTGTGCCTGCTCCTGCTCGTACGGGAGTTGGGTGACGACGAAGAACGGCGTCGCCCCCGGTCGCAACGGATGTTCGATGCGCCAGCTCCCATCGTTCGTCGGGCGCGCCGCGATCGCCAGCGGCATCCCACTGGCTCCGATCACCGAGACCCGTTCGGGACGCGCGCCTTCAGGAAGAGCGAATACAAACACTCCTTCCGGACGGGAGAGCGTCACCGGCGGCGTCGTCCGATTCTGAACGAGATATTCCCGCCCGATCAACAGACGCCCCTCCATCGGTTGCACAAGATACGTGAGCCGCTCGACCGCATAGGTCCCGGTCGCGCGCGCGTCGTAGATGCGCAGCGTGACGGACGTGCTCCCGGGAGAGAGCGTCTCGTGATAGTTGACGCCTTGATAGGTCACCCGCACCATCGCGGGCTTCGTCACCGCGGTTGAGAAGGCGAACCGTCCCTGCGCATCCGTCTGCGTCTTCTCGGCGACTTGCATCCCCTCTTCGAGCACGACCAAATGCACCTCGACGCCGGCTGCTGGCTTCCCCGTTGTGCCGTTGATCACTGTGCCCCGCACCTCCGCGCGCACGAGCACCGGGGCGCCGAGAAGACACACCCATCCGCACCATCGGAGATACCATGAGAGCGATCGTCTAGGACCAGACCTTCGGTTCACGTTCCCTCCTTAATGTGTGCTCGCGCTTCAACGTTGCGGCGCGACGCGGGCCGCATCTTCCGATGAGAGCTTCTCCAATTCCGCGAGCACGGCAGCGATCTCGGCTTCCAAGGTCGCCCGCGCTCGCTCGTAATCAGCCTCCGAGAGCTTCCCCGCGCGATATTCGAAGCGCAAGTCCCGCAGATTATCGAGCAACTGTTCCTTCTTCTCCATCAGGACGGCCCAGCGATCCCTGCGGCGCTCGACCTCGGGCGCTTCCTCGAAGAAGATGTAGAGGAGCGTCACCAGCGCCAGAATGCTGCACAAGATTACGACGAGGACGGTCACGAGAGCCCTCCCAATTCCTTCTCAATTTCTTGACGCACGCGCTCGCGCCAAGCGGGATCGTCGGGAAGCGTCGGGCTCTCCGTCGGCGCCGCGTGTCGCCGAGACCACCGTCGAAGTACCAAAGCGATGAGCACGAGTCCCCCTGTCGCCGCCGCAAACGGCGTGATCCACGCCGCCAGATTGAACCCCTGCGCCGGAGGGGCCGCCAGCACGGCCGTCCCATACTGCTGGATCATCGCCTGAATGGCCAGATCATCGCTCTCGTATCGCCGCACCGCCTGCCGCAACATCTCGATGGCTGGCCCGGAGAACGGGCAGTTCACATGATTGCATTCGACCAAGATCTGATTGCATCCGCAGAGGCAAAGGAGCTTCTTTCCGATCCGCTTGACCCGCTCTTCGAGAGCTTCCGAAGATTGCGCATGCACCAGGTACGGAACGATGAGGAGCGCGCCGAGAAAGAAGAGCCCGATCCACCGTCCGCTTCGACCCTCAATCCCCCTTCGCATACGCCACCTCCCTCTCCCGAGCCGGAGCGCGCTCGGAGACGGCCACTTTCACCGGCCGACGCCCGGGATGCAGCGCCAGCAACGTTCCCAGCATGACGATCCCTCCACCGATCCAGAGCCATCGCACCAGCGGATTCACATACGCGTGAACGATCGGCGCTCCCGTCTCCGAATTCACCCCCGCGAAATAGATATAGAGATCCTCGCGCCATCCCGAATGAATCGTCACCTTCGTCAACGGCTGCTCACTCGCTTTGTAGAGCCGTCGCTCCGGCTCAAGCGTCGTGAGCAGTTTATCCCCCCGACGCACTTCGAGCGTGAGGCGCTCGTAGATGTAATTCGGCGTCTCCCCCTGCGCCCGATCCTTCAACGTCACGGCATACTGGCCCAGCGTCAGCGTCGAGCCCACCGTCATCTCCATCTCCCGTTCCTTATCGAAGGCCGATCCGGCGATCCCAATGGCCATCACGACGATCCCGAAATGCACGACGTACCCTCCATACCGCCGCGTGTTCCGAAGCGTCAGCTCCAAGAGCGCTTGCCCCCACGTCCGCCCCGTCTGCGAACGGATGACCCGTGCCCCTCGGTAGAATTCGCTCACGATCGTGACCGTCACAAACGCCGAGAGCCCAAAGGCCATCAGGGCATAGAGGTTCCTCACGCCAAGAGCGAAGAGGATCACGCCGGTCGCCACCCCAATGAGCGTCGGATACGTGAAGTTCCGCTTCAGACTCTCCCACGACGTCCGTCGCCAAGCCAAAAGTGGCCCCACTCCCGTCAGCAAGAGCAGGAACAGGAAGATCGGGATGTTCACCCGATTGAAGAACGGCGGTCCGACGCTCACCTTATTCCCCGTCACCGCCTCCGAGATCACCGGAAAGAGCGTCCCCCACAGCACAGCGAAACACGCGGCCAACAGCACCAGATTGTTGAAGAGGAAGGATGACTCGCGCGAGAGCACCGCTTCCAACCGATGCTCGCTCTGCAAGTAGTCGCGACGACGAGCGAAGAAGAACAAGCACACAGCGAGCACAATCAGCAGGAATCCGATGAACCAATGCCCGATCGGCGATTGCGCGAACGCATGCACCGAACTCACCACTCCCGAGCGCGTCAGGAACGTACCGAAGATGCAGAGCAAGAAGGTGATGAAGACGAGCCAGACGTTCCAGACCTTCAACATGCCCCGACGCTCCTGCATCATCACGGAGTGGAGGAAGGCCGTTCCCGTCAGCCACGGCATGAACGAAGCGTTCTCGACCGGATCCCATGCCCAATACCCTCCCCATCCGAGGACGGCATAGGCCCAATGCGCCCCCATCAAGATGCCCAAGGTCAAAAACCCCCAGGCGATCATCGTCCATCGGCGCGTGACGTGAATCCATCGCTCCCCCGGCGATCGCGTGATCAACGCCGCCAATGCGAAGGCGAAGGGGACGGAGAAGCCAACATATCCGAGATAGAGCGTCGGAGGATGCAGGACCATCTCCGGATACTGCAGCAACGGATTCAATCCGCGCCCATCCATCGGCACGAACGGACGCGTCGCCCCATCGGGAGCCACCTCCGCCAAGACGCGGAACGGACTCACGACGAAGGCGTTCAGGAGGAGAAAGAAGAGCTGAATCCCGGCCAGGATCACGCCAGCGAGCGGCCGCAATTCTCCCTCCTCTCGATGCTTCAGGAGCACGAGGAACATATAGCCGGAGAGGATCCAACTCCAGAAGAGCAGCGATCCCTCTTGCCCCGACCAGAGCGCCGCGAATTTGTACAAGAGGGGGAGATCGCGATTGCTGTGATTCGCCACATACGCGATCGAGAACTCATCAGTGAGGAAGAGTCCCCACAAACAAGCGATCGCGACGCTCAAGGTGGGGAAGACTGTGATGCCCGCCCGTCGCGCCATCGCTCCGAGGACGCGATGTCCCTTCAGGTGAGCGACGATTCCCACGAGGAACGCGTACGCGCAGGCCGTCAGAGCGAGCAAAATGGCGAAGGAGCCTAACGAGTCCATCATTTGCGTCCGTCTCCTCGAGAAGCTGAAGGTAAATGGTACCTGCCGCTCGCCGAGAGCGTCAAGCAGGCCGAAGAGCACTCTTTGGCTCGTCGAGCCGAGACTCCCCCGCGCAGCGAGCCATCCGCAACCTCCAGACCTCGGTCGCTCCCGCTCGCGGCGAACGCACGTGGCATCGCGTTTCGTGACTCTGCCAATTGACGGCGCGGAGGGCCCTCGGCGATACTAGCCAGCACGCTCGCCGAAATCCGACGTCAGGGAGAGCTCGCGATGAGAAGACTCGACCTCAGAGCGGGAGCGCTCGTAGCGCTCATCCTTTTGACCAACGCGCGCGGCGTCGCTCAGGACATCGTCTCGAAGATCGAAGCGTACATGAATGCTCACGTCCGCGCGAATCGCTTCAGCGGGGCGATCCTGGTGGCCCGCGAGGGAAAGGTGATCGTGAGCAAAGGATACGGCTGGGCGAATCTCGAACACGAGGTGCCCAACACGCCGCAGACGAAATTTCGTCTGGGCTCCATCACCAAGCAATTCACGGCGATGGCGATCCTGATGCTCGAAGAACGCGGCCGATTGAGCGTGCATGATCCCGTGTGCCGATATGTGCCAAACTGTCCCGAAGCATGGCGGGAGATCACGATCCATCATCTGCTCACGCACACGTCGGGAATCCCGAATTTCACCAACTTCCCCGAGTATGTGAAGACGCAATGTTTGGGAGAGCCCGCACCTCCAGCGAGCACGCTCGATCGGTTCCGAGACAAACCGCTCGATTTCCGACCAGGAGAGCGCGCGAGCTACAGCAATTCGGGCTACATCGTGCTCGGCTATATCATCGAGAAAGTAGCGGGCGAGCCGTATGAGGCGTTCCTGCGCAAGAATATCTTCGAGCCACTGGGGATGGTGAACACAGGCGTTGACAGCAACAGCCGGATCATGAGACACCGCGCGGCAGGTTACACCTGGCAAGACGATGCGCTCGCCAACGCCCCGTATATTGATATGACGATCCCCCACGCGGCCGGCGGGCTGTATTCGACGGTGGAAGATCTCTATCTCTGGGATCAGGCCCTGCACACGGAGCGGCTCGTCTCGAAGGCATCATTGGAGAAGATGTTCACCCCGTTCAAGAACAACTACGCCTACGGCTGGGTGGTCACCACGCATTTGAATCGCAAGATGATCGGGCACGGAGGGCGCATCAACGGCTTCAGCACATTCATCGCGCGATACCCGGACGAGAGGGTGGTGGTCGTCGTGCTCAGCAATCTCGAGAGCGCGCCATCGGGTCGGATCGCGCGCGATCTCGCTGCCATCGTCTTCGGCGAACCTTACGAGCTTCCCAGAGAGCGCGTGGCCATCGCGCTCGACCCGAGGATCTACGACGCATATGTCGGACGATACGAACTCGCTCCTAATCTCGTCCTCACCGTCACGAGAGAGGACGATCGGTTGATGCTGCAGGTAGGGGGACAGCCACCGATCAGGATGTTTCCCGAATCGGAGACGAAATTTTTCCTCCGGATCGTAGACGCGCAAATCACCTTCGTGAAGGACGAGAAGGGAGAGGTCACCCACCTCATCCTCCACCAGGGCGGACAAGATCAGGTGGCGCGCAGGGTTCGCTGAACGAGCAGACGAACGTTCGTCGGCGCCGTGCCGTTTCTCAAAATGAGGATGCTCTCTCAGCGAAAAGCGCAGGACACAGCGCGAACGAAGACGACCGCTCTCCTCATCTTGAGCCGTCCTATTCCGATGTGGGGGGTGATGAGCGGTGACAGCTCGATGTGCGGAGCGCCACTGGTCATCGAACGAGCCCGACCTCTAGCTCGATCTGGGAAAGATTTGACGTCGCCAAGGGAGAGCCGACCCTGGGACGGCGATGCCGCACGAAGGCGCGCAGAGTGTCGCACGCGCCGTTCCGCCGAGCGAGAGCGTCTGTTTGCTGAGGATCGCTTCCGCTGATGACGTCTCGGAGGCGTTCGGGCCAGCGTGAATCTCATGAACCGTCCAAGTCGTGCGCGCCTGGCTCTTGCGCCAGGAGGAATCGCTTCGCGATCGCGCGAGGGGTGAAAGAGCACGAGGGCTCGCACGTGATCTCAGCACGTGGAACTCGCGGCGGTTTCCGCCCGGAGCTCAGAGGTCGGCTTCAGGATGCCAAAAGACGTCGCGCCTTGGAACGGTCCTTAGTGTTCTTCGCGATCTCGCTTCACGCGTTGGAGCACTTCGACCGCTAGAGCGGCTTGGGCGATGGCGCGAATCTCCGGGCTCGTCCAACTCGAGGCCAGGGCGATCAGGCGCGGAAGCTCTTGCTCTCGCCGGGCAAGTTGCCGGAAGATTTGAACAACGATGGGCGCGAGGTCGAACGATCCAATAACGCGTACGGCGGCGAACTGTCCGATCTCGATCGTGATTCCAGCTTCCGTCGCTCCATTCAGGTCGAGACGGGCCTTATTGAAAAGCTCCACGGCCCGCATCAACAGCACCTCTCCTTGAGTCGGATCATTCGGCAGCAAAGCGGCGGCCAAATAGAGTGCAGCGCGCGCCTTCCCCTCTTCAGCGAGTATTTGTTCGAACCGGTTCTGCATGCGCACAAGGAGCAGGGTTCGACGCTCAGCGTCCTTCACCTTCTCGAGAACCTGAGCGGCGGCGACCACGCTTCTTTCTGCATTCTCTACGGCTAAGGCGTACGTTTCGGCTTCGTTCAGGGCGCCCTCTTTGAGGAAGTGAGCGACGGCCTCGAAGCGTATGAGATCGCTCATCTCCTTACGGGACGTCCGATCGCGGATCCTGGAAGCAGTGGAGAGAGCCTTCTCGAAGTCATGTCGCCCTGAGAGAAGGTGGGCAGCATGGGCTATCATCGCGTCATGCGTCGAATCGTCCCGAGCCGTCTGGGCTTTGGTGATCAGGTCCTCAGCTTCCGCCCGTGGATCCGTCCGACGTTGCTGCTCGCGGCGTTCGACATCAGCGATCGCAGAAGCCGGAAGTCGGCTGGTGACGAAGGTCAACAAACTTTCAACCCGCCCTATCAACTCGGGAGCGAACCGTTCCACCTCCGGACGAATGTTCATGAGGGCCCAATAAACGTGGGCGGGTATGCGAGGCCTCGAAAATGCGACGTGCGCGAGCTGTTCGACGAGGACATCCAAATATAGACGTGCCAGGTAGGGATCCGGTGGTGGGGGATCAACAAGAGGAAACCGATCGGGTAGGCTCACTCCGGGAATCGCATAGGCGCCCAACCAATACAAGCCATCCAGATCCCCTCGGGCCGCGGCATGCTGCAGAGCGGAACGAAAGAGGGTATGCGCCAGGTCCGGATTCTCCTGTCTGAGATGGAACAGGAGATTAACCAGCGAGAGGGTCACCCCGTATCTCATGCTCAGCTTGCTCAGCTCGCTGATTTTTTCGCTCGTTCTCCGAAGAACCGGATGATCGAGCGATGAGGGAGCGAGCGATGTTGGTCAGGACATTAGCTTTCCATTGTTCACTGGCTTTCAGTCGCTCGAGGCTCCCTTTCAAAAGTTCGACATCCAAATCCGCACCATGCTCCAAAAGCTTCTCCCACAGGAAGTCCACTTCGTAGGGGTTGCGAATCGCTACGCGCTGTTTGAGCCTCATCATGCGCGCCTCGGGCGTCTCGAAGTCTACCTCAGCGAGCGCCCGAGCGGCGGCGCGCACCAACCGATTCGCTCGTTCCGGCTCGATCGGTTTCACCAGTTCGACGATCACGAGAGCGCCATGGGCAAATCGAAGAGGGTGCCGCTCCTCTCGAAGCGTTCGTTCGGCCTGTTCAAGCAGTATGACCGCCCACGTTTGCTGATCCTGGACATCCTGCGCTTCTGAGAACCCTCTTAGTTGAAACGTCGGTTGTAAGAGGGCGATCTCAAATATGACCGCGAGTGCGACGATGCATTTCATATTGCCCACCTCATTTCGGAGGATGCGTCATCTGCGTTATTTCTAATCTCGGAGCGGCGGCCATGAGCCGCTGAGCCAGCGTGAGCAATCGCTCCGCTCGTCGAGGATCCTGCTTCGACCAAGCCCGCGCAGCTTGACGAAGAACGTGGTACGACTCGTTGATATCAATTCGCTCCACCGTATCCTCAAAAGCGCACGCTGCGAGGGACTCAGCACTCTCGTTGCTCCTCAGGCCCGTAATAAACTCCTCGCCGCCACCACTTCTGCGGCATATGATCAATCCCCCTCCTTGGCAGGAAATGGCGCATCCCATCGTAGTCCCCGGACTATTGCAGCATGGGGTTCCGGTACATTCCGTCAGATCTCGGCAGCACAAGTTTTGTGCTCGGGCGGTGGCGGGTTCGAATGCAGGCATGACTCCCAGAAGGAGGGAAAGCCCAACCCATCTCAACGCATTCTTCACGGTGAAAATCTCCTTGCGCGTTTTTCAAGAGCTTATTTTGGGAAGCTCCTTCGGGATGTCAAATTCTATATGAATTTCGCTCATGATGGTTCCTGCCGGACGCTGCGTCTTTCTCGGGATCGCATTGAGGCGAACGCTCTATCCGCCGTCCTCCTGCGCGGCGTTGTCTCCGTTGCTGATCGCGCCATGGTCCTTTTTACTGCTGACGACAGAGATCACGAGCGCGCTCGCTGAGTGGAAGCGTGCGATGGCAATTGGGCTCGTGAGCCTTTCGATGATCCTCGGCTTGAAGGCGGATTATCGCACCCCTTCGTTTGACAGCGACTATTGGCCCTGACACGGATCGGCGCGTTGGGCACCGGAGGGAGGTGATGACTGTCGCAGGGGCCCCCAAGGGGGAGGCGGTATGCGCTGATGGCGAGCCGCTGGTGGATCCGGGACGGGCCGAAGGAGACATCGCGAGGATGGACGATCTCGGTGCGCGCACGGTCAGCGAGTCGAGAGGGAAGCCTCTCGGCGAGAAGACGTCGCGCGCTGTCCGAATGCTCAATCGTAATATTCCAGGCCAAGATGCGTGATCAGTTCCTCCCCGCGAAGGTAGCGGAGCGTGTTCTTGAGCTTCATGAGTTGAATGAAGAGATCGTGCTCCGGATAGAGGCCGGGCGCCGTCATCGGGCTCTTGAAGTAGAAGCTCAACCACTCTTGGATTCCGCGCATGCCGCATCGCTGGGCGAGATCGAGGAAGAGCACGAGATCCAGCACCAAGGGCGCCGCCAGGATGGAATCGCGGCAGAGGAAATTGATTTTGATCTGCATCGGGTAGCCGAGCCAGCCGAAGATGTCAATGTTGTCCCACCCCTCCTTATTATCGCCGCGCGGCGGATAGTAGTTGATGCGCACCAGGTGGATGAAATCCTTGTAGAGATCGGGATACAGCTCCGGCTGCAAGATGTAGTCCAGAACCGACCGCTTCGATTCCTCCTTCGTGCGGAAGCTCTCGGGATCGTCGAGCACCTCCCCATCGCGATTGCCGAGGATATTGGTCGAGTACCATCCGCTCAGTCCGAGCAAGCGCGCTTTGAGGCCTGGCGCGATGATCGTCTTGAGCAGCGTCTGTCCGGTCTTCAAATCCTTTCCGGCGATAGGGACGTTGTTCCGCTGAGCCAATTCGATGAGAGCCGGAATGTCCACGGTGAGATTGGGCGCGCCATTGGCGAACGGGACGCGACAGCGCAAGGCCGCGTAGGCATAGATCATCGAGGGCGCGATGTGCGGAGAGTTCTCCTTCAGCCCGCGCTCGAAGGCTTCGAGCGAGCTGTGCACGTCGGGCCTCGGCTCCATATAGATTTCGGTCGAGCCGCACCAGATCATGACCAAGCGGGCGCAGCGATGTCGCGCGCGGAACGTCTCGATGTCCTCGATGAGCTGCTCGGCCAGCTCATACTTGGTCCGCGCGGTCTTCACGTTCGGCCCGTTCAAGCGTCGCACGTAGGCCTGGTCGAAGACGGCTGCCATTGGCTTGATCTCTCGCAACTCCGGCTCCAGTAGAGCGAGCAATTCTTTCTCCAGGACGCCGGCATGCAGCGCCGCCTCGTAGGCGTCGTCCTCGAAGATGTCCCACGCCCCGAAGACGAGATCCTCCAGCCGCGCCAAGGGGACGAAGTCTTTGATCTTCGGCACGCGCCCCTCGGTGCGTTTCCCGAGTCGAATCGTCCCCATCTGAGTCAAGCTCCCGATGGGTTTGCCGATACCGCGGCGGATGGCGTACACGCCCGCGATGAACGTCGTGCTCACGGCTCCCAGGCCGACGAGCAATACGCCGAGCGTCCCTGTCGGCTCCGCAATTTTCACGCCTTTTTCGATCATCGCCCTCTCCTCCTCAACAGATGCCACCTCTCTGATCGGTATGTGGCGGATATTCTCCGGAAGGCCAGTATACGGGTGCGGCGGCGCGCGCGTCTCGCGCCCGCTTGCTCAAATTTTGCGCTCGCTTGCGTTCTGGCGCGAGCCCTTTCAGCAAACCGCCGCGCGCGACGTGCTCCGCGCGAAGCCACGGGCGCCTTGTTCGCGCGGACGTCCCCTCCTATCATGAGAAGGTGATCGTCCGAACCCGATGTCTTCGACGAAGCAACGGATGAAGCTTCAGGACGGAACTGAGATTCGCACGGTGACGGTCTCGGCTTCGGAAGCGGGCATGCGGCTCGATGTGTATGTGACGCGCGCTCTCGCGGAATTGAGCCGCACGCGCATCCAAGCCTTGATCGAAGATCAGGCCGTGCTCGTGAACGAACGTCCGGTCAAGCCGAGCTATCGTGTGCGCGCGGGCGATCGGATTGAGATCGAGCTGCCTCCTCCTCCGGTGCTCGAGCTTCGACCAGAGCCCATTCCTCTCACGATCGTGTACGAGGACGAAGACCTCTTGGTCGTGGAGAAACCGGCCGGGATGGTCGTCCATCCTGGAGCTGGTGTCTCCGGAGGGACGCTCGCCAACGCGCTGTGCTTTTACTTCCGGCAACTCTCCGAAGTCGGCGGGACAATGCGACCGGGGATCGTGCACCGACTCGATCGAGAGACGTCGGGTCTGCTGGTCGTCGCCAAGAACGATCGGGCGCACGAAGCCCTCTCAGAGCAATTCTCTCGACGCCAGGTGCAGAAGTGCTATCGCGCGCTCGTCATTGGACACGTCACTCCGCGCGAGGGACGCATCGCTGCCCCCATCGGGCGTCACCCCGTTCATCGGACGATGATGGCTGTTCGTCCTCCAGGGCAGGGGCGCGATGCGCTCACGCTCTATCGCGTGATCGAGATGATCGGGGACTTCTCTTTGCTGGACGTGGAGATCAAAACGGGACGCACGCACCAGATTCGCGTACACTTTCATTCGCTCGGCCATCCCGTCGTCGGCGACGCCGTATATGGGCGCGCGCTCTGGACGAAGGTTCGCGATCCCGTGCTTCGCCAAGCGATGGCGCAACTTGGTCGCCATTTCCTGCACGCCTATCGGCTCGGTTTTCGCCATCCCCGATTGGGACAGATGATGGAGTTCACCTCTCCTTTGCCCGACGAGCTGGAGGTGTTCCTGGCGCTCGCTCGCGCGCGAGCCGCACCTTCGAGCTGATGACGGCGGCGTGGGATCACCGCGCGAGTTTCACCTCGGTCCAGTAACGATCATAGAGCACGGTCGTCGGACCGAGGTCTTGCAGGTATTCGCTTCGACGCAATACCTCGGGCGGGATGGAGAAGATCGGATGTCGCTGCAACTCGGGACGCAGCCGCGGCCACGCCGAACGGTTGGGCATGAGGTAGAGGATGTCGTTCATGTTCTCGGCGGCGATATCCGGGTCCAGCAAGAAATTAATGAACTCATGCGCGAGATCGGGGCGTTCGGCCGAGCGCGGGATGCAGAGATTGTCCACGATGAGCGTCGTCCCCTCGCGGGGGATCACGAACTCGATATTCGGATTCTCTCGCCGCGCTTTGACGATCTGCCCATCCCAGGCTTGGGCGATCCACGCTTCGCCGCTCAACAGGAGCTGATCGAAATTCGCGCTGTCGTAGGCGCGCACCAGAGGCTTCTGTCGCTGCAGCAGATCGCGCGCGCGTCGAAGTTGCTCCGGATCGGTGCTGTTGATGGAATATCCGAGGAGTTTCAGCGCAGCGCCGAACGCCTCGCGCATGTCGTCGAGCATCGCGATGCGATCGCGCCACCGCGCGTCCCAGAGATCGGCCCAGCTTTGGATGGGATCGGTGATTTTGTCCTTGCGGTATCCGATGCCCGTGACCCCACGCGTATAGGGGAGCGAATAAGCGTTCGTCGGATCGAAGGGGAGCCCGAGGGCCGAAGGATCGAGATGTCGGAGATTCGGTATCCGCGTCAGCTCGAGCGGTCGCAGAAGGTTCTCCCGAATCAGGATGCGCACCATGTAGTCGCTCGGGACGATGAGGTCGTAAGCGACCACGCCCGCCTGCAGCTTGGCCAGAAGCGCTTCGTTGGAATCATAGGTCTCGATGTTCACCCGAACTCCGGTCTTCTCCTCGAAGGCGCGCACGACGCGCGGCGAGATGTAATTGGACCAAATGAGCAGGTTCAACGTCGCGCGCGGGCGCCGCGTGGCGATGTCGCCGAAGGCGAAGCCCACGAGCCCAAGGAGAATGAGTCCAACGAGCACCAAATTCGTGCGCGTCATCCCCCGTCGCTCGATGCGAAAGGCCAAGGCCATGAGCGCGAGCGTCACCGCAAGCAGCAGCGTCGAGATGGCATTCACTTCGGGCGTGATCCCCGTCTTGATCATCGAATAGATGCGCAGCGGGAGGGTCGTCGCGCCAGCGCCTGCGACGAACGACGTGATGACGTAGTCATCGAGCGAGAGGGTGAAGACCAGGAGCCCCGAGGCGGCGATCGCAGGGGTGAGCAGCGGCAGAGTGATCTTCCAAAACACGCGCCACGGATCAGCTCCCAAATCCATCGCCGCTTCTTCCAGCCGAGGATCGAACGCGGCCAGCCGCGCCCGCACGACGAAGAAAACATAGGAGATGCTGAACGCGACGTGAGCGATGAGGACGGTCAGGAGTCCGAGTCGCAGACCGATCCAGCCGAAGAAGACGACCGAGGCGAATCCGACGACGATCTCCGGCACGACGATCGGGAGCACGAAGAGCGCCTCCGAGAGCGAGCGCGCCCGCCGCCGCGCGCGTTCGAGAGCGAGCGCGGCGCTCGTCCCCAACGTCGTAGCGATGAGCGTCGTGAGCGCGGCCACGAGCAAGCTCGTGCGCAGAGCATCGAGCATCGGATGATTGCTGAGAGCCGCCTTGTACCACTCCCAGGTGAATCCGCGCCACACGGCCAGCAGCCGCGAGTCATTGAAGGAGAAGACGGCCAGAACGAGGATCGGCGCATAGAGGAACAAATAGGTCGCCCCCATCCACATCAGGAGGATCGGCGATGTCCGCGCACGCGCCCTCATAGTCCTCTCCTCGGGCGGGCTGCCCGCGAAGCGATGAGCAGCAATGTCAACACGACGACGATCAGCAGGACCGAGAGCGCCGATCCCAGTGGCTGATTCCGTTGCACGAACTGATTCTGGATGACCGTGCCGATCATCGCCGATTTCGCCCCGCCGAGTAAATCCGGCGTGATGAATGCTCCGAGGCTCGGGATGAACACGAGCACGATCCCCGTGATGATCCCCGGCATGGTCAACGGGAGCACGATGCGCCGGAAGACCTGACGGCGATTCGCTCCGAGATCCATCGCCGCCTCAATCAGGCGCACATCCACGCGCTCCAGCGCCACATAAAGCGGCAGGATCATGAAAGGCAGCTCGCCGTAGACCTGCCCGATCACCACGGCGAAGTCCGAGTAGAGGAGTCCAGACATCGGACGTTCGATCACCCCCAGGGCGAGCAACGTCGTATTCACGAAACCTTCCACGCGAAGCAGGAACATCCACGCATACGTGCGGAGCAGAAAGCTCGTCCAGAAGGGAAGGATCGAGAGGACCAGCAGCAGATTCTTCCACTTCGGATCGGCGCGCAGGGCGATGTAGTAGGCGACCGGATAGCTGATCACCAGACACAGCGCCGTCGTCACTGCCGCCAAGGCGAACGAACGCCCGTATACCCACAGATAGAGGGGATCCATCGCCTGCCGATAATTCCACAGTCCGAACGTCCACCGCACGCCGCCGTAGAGGCCGCGTTCGGCGAAGCTCATGACGACGATGAGCCCCAAAGGGAGGAGGAAGAACAGAAGCAGCCAGAGAATGGAAGGGGCGAGCAACAGCCAGCGGTTGGCGCCCGTCTCCCGCATTTCGTCCTCACCGAGAGAGGACGACGATGCTCTCGCGCGCCCAGCAGAGGAAGACCCGTTGCCCGTCGCGGAAGGCGTCGGTCTTCGAGCCCGGGCGATTCGGCTCAGTCACCGTGACGTAGTGCTCGCCGACGCGCACGCGCCAATGGGTGGCTTCGCCCAGATACAGGCGCTCTTCAATGACGCCCTCCAATTGCACGAGATCCGTTCGACGCAGCGGGCGCGCCCGCAAAGCGATCTTCTCCGGGCGAATGGCCACTTGAGCCCGCGAGCCCTCGATCCGCCGCCCGTTGAGCGGCACGCGCACCGTGTGCCCGCACAATCCCAAGAGCGCATCGCCGTTCTCGCGGTGCAGGATTTCGGCTTCCAAGACGTTGGCCGCTCCGAGGAAAGTCGCGACAAAAGCCGTCTCCGGACGCTCGTACACTTCGCGAGGCGTGCCGATCTGCTGCAGACGCCCATCGGCGATCACGGCGATCCGATCCGAGAGGGCCAGGGCTTCTTCCTGATCATGGGTCACCAACAGGAAGCTGATGCCGACCTCGCGCTGCAGGCGTTTCAACTCGCGCTGCATCTCTTTGCGAAGTTGGAGATCGAGCGCCGCCAATGGTTCATCCAGCAGCAGCGCTTCCGGCTCCAGCACGAGCGCGCGCGCCAATGCCACGCGCTGTTGTTCGCCACCGGATAGCTCGTGCGGCCATCGTCGCTCGTATCCCGAGAGCCGCACCAACTCCAACGCCGCACCGACTCGTCGCGCGATCTCCCGCCGCGAGAGTCGCTTCTGCTCGAGCCCGAAGGCGACGTTCTTGTACACGTTCAGATGCGGGAAGAGCACATACTGCTGGAAGACCGTATGCACGCGCCGCCGATAGGGAGGAAGCTCGGTCACATCTTCGCCACCGAGATACACGCGCCCCGCATCCGGTCGTTCCAATCCCGCGATCACCCGCAAGAGCGTCGTCTTCCCCGAGCCCGAAGGGCCAAGCAACGTGAGGAATTCTCCACGCTCGACCTCGAAGGAAACGGACTCAAGCGCCGTGACCGCGCCGTAGCACTTCGTCACGCCTTCTAAGCGAATCGCGCTGGTCTGAATCGCCATCGTTCGTCTTCGGGGCTATAAAAATAGACGACTCGGCAGCCTCACGCAAGCCTTCAAGGGATCGAACGCTGCGCGATCGCGGCATCGGTTCGCTGAGGATCCCGCGCGTTCGACGCGGTCTTCCTCAGGAAGCGTCGCTGAAGGCGCTCTCGATCAATTCGCAGAGGATGTGGCCGAGCGTGATGTGCGTCTCTTGAATGCGCGCCGTCTCGTCCGATGGGACGATGAGCGGCACGTCCACGAGCTGTCCGACGAGGCCGCCGTCGCGCCCCAGCAGACCGATCGTGCGCAAGCCGAGTCGTCGCGCTACTTCCACCGCGCGCACGACATTGGGCGAGCGACCGCTCGTGCTGATGGCGACGGCGACATCGCCCGGTTCCCCAAGGGCTTCGATCTGCCGGCTGAAGACGTCCTCGAAGGAAGCGTCGTTGGCGATCGAGGTCAGAATAGACGTATCCGTCGTCAACGCCAAAGCGGCCAGCGCCGGACGCTCGCGCCGATAGCGATTGACCAGCTCGGCGGCGATATGCTGAGCATCGGCCGCGCTGCCCCCGTTCCCGAAAAGAAGGATCTTGCGGCCCGAGCGCAGCGCGGCGATCATCAGCTCGGCCGCGCGCGCGACGTCCTCCGCGTGCGCTTCGAAGAAGCGCTCTTTCACTCGGAGAGACTCGCGCGCCAAGGCCTTGATGCGCTCAACGGTGGTCATAGAGGGCCCTCGTGCCCATATGGTCGGCCTACCGAAAGATGTCCCGCCAGGCGGCGACGCCACCCCAATTCAATCGCGCGCCCGCGCGGAAGTTGAGCTTCGGCGCGGGATAGCCGAAGACCTCTGTATATCGCTGATTCAACACGTTCTCGACGACGGCCACCAGCGTGAGGCGATCGTGCGGCCGTATGCTCAAGCTCACGTCCACCTTCTGATACCCCGGATTCAGATTGCGATTGGGCAGCAACATGGAAGAGCCGAAGAAGGGATCCGAGAGGAACGTGCTCGTATCGCGGCGGCCGACGAACGATCCGACGACCGCTACGCTCCAGCGCGAACGCGCCCATGCGACGAGCACGCTTCCCGTATGCGGCGGCCGTTGGAATGGACGCGCGCCCACCAGTGGCGCGAAAGCCCCGATGGGAATGCCGGGGAACGCCCGATTGAACGAAGGCCGCAACGCATCGCTGGAGAACGAGCGCAGGACCTTCGCATCCAAGTAGGTGTAGTTCCCGCGCGCCATGAGCCCATAGCCGAAATCGGCCATGAGTTCGACCTCCGCCCCCCGCGCCCGGAACGTCTGCGCGTTCACGTTCGCCCCGAACGGTGTCGCCTGCGCGACCTCCGCGGGAACCCCAAGTTGCACGAGCGCCGAGCGCGAGAGGAACTCGATCACGTCCTTGAACCGATTGTGGAAGAACGTGAGCGAGAGGCGCGCGCGATTCCGCGCGAAATCCTGATCCAGTCCGAAGTCGAATCCGCGATTGCGCTCTGGCCCAATCGGCGCGATCCGAAAGCGCGCGATCAAGGCTTCTCCCGACGGTCCCAGGTTGCGCAGCACGGTGAAGAGCGAGGATCCCTCCTGGAAAATACTTGGTTCCTTGATGCCCGTGCCGAAATAGAACCGTAGCTTCGTCTCATTCCACCACGATGAGGTCTCCCCGCGCCGGAGCACATATGCCATTGAGACGCGCGGATTCGCCTTCACACCGAACACGGCATTATCCTCGATGCCCACGCCTGCCGTCACGAACCATCGAGCGGCCCAATTATACTGCCCCTGCAGGAAATAGCTGAAGTTGTCGCGAGAGACGCGCCGCGCGCCCGAACGACCGCGCTCGTTCTCGTACCGGAATCCGAACGTGCCGGTGAGCGTTTCTCCCAAGCGCACGTCCGACTGCGCGAAGAGCGATTGTCGCACCGTATCGGTCACAAACGTTCGCGGATAAGTGCCCCCGAAATCCAGGATGGCGCGCCCCCGCACGCGGAACCCATTCCCGCCGACGATGGTGACCGGAGCGCCGAGGTAAACGAAGCCAGTGCCGAAGGGATTGAAAGGTTCGCCCGTCGGCGCCGGGTTCACGGAACGACTCATCGAGTGAACGGAGGAGAAGCGGATCTGGTTCTGCCAACGGCGCGCGGTCTGATGCCGCCCGCTCAGGACGACGTAGGTCTCGCGCCCGCGCATGAAGGAATCATCGGGAATGCCGTAGAAATCGAGCGCGTTCGGTGTGCCGAGCCCCATCGCCGTGTGGCGCAGCACGAGACGAATCTCCGACGTGACGCTCGGCTGCCAACCGAAATTTCCCACGTACGTCCCGTTGTGGTAGGTGTGATTGGGAAGGTGATTGTCGGTATCGTAGCGGCTGAAGCTCGAGGCGTAATCGAACGTGCGAGCAACCCCGGACAGGGACGCCTCCTGCCGCAGGCTGCTGTAGCTTCCCCCCTCGATGGCATATCCGAACAGAGGGATGCGCGCGTGTTCCTGTCCCCGACGAGTGAAGATTTGGATGACGCCCGTTGTGGCATCCGACCCGTAGAGGACGCTACTTGGATTCCGCATAACTTCGACCCGCTCGATCTGCGTCCCCACGAGCGTGGAGAAGTCGAAGAAGCCGCCAATCTGATTGATGGGAGCGCCGTCGAGGAGCACTTTCGTGAAGCTGCTATTCCCACCGCGCATGAAGAGGCTGGTCAGACCTCCGCGACCCGCCGTCTGCGCGACGTAGAGGCCCGGGATGGTCCGAAGGAGTTCGAGGACGTGCACCTTCGCCTGGCGTTGAAAATCGCTCTCATCCAGCACGGCGATCGAAGCGCCGAGCTGAGCTTGGGGGACTTCGGTCGCCGTCGCCGTCACAACGATCTCCTCTCGCAGTGGACCGACCGAGAGCACGACATCCAGAACGCGCACGGCACGCGCGGGCACGAAGATGTTCGGGATCGTGCGCGGCGCGAACCCTTCGTGCTCCACCCGCAGGTCATAGAGACCGCTCGCCAAGCCCGCGAATCGGTACCGTCCGTTCTCGTCCGCGCTTGTGCGCGCGACCTCCTGCCCATTGCGCAAGAGGACCACGGAAGCTCTTGGGAGGACAGCACCGAACGGATCGGTGATCCGTCCTTCCAACGCGCTGCCAGTTGAAGCGATATGTTGCCCGGCGAAGAGTGAAAAAGGCGATCCCGTGGCGAGAAGACCGCCCATGAGCAATGCGACGATCGAAAGCGTCATCCTGTTCATCTCCTTGCCCTCCCATGAGAATTCAGCGCTCCTGTCGGAGCGCGAACGTTGAGGTGGACGCCGCACGATCGGGATCTTCGCTCGACGAATCGCGACGGCGATTGGAGATCGGTCCCACGAGGGTGATGCGCGGCGCCCCGCTCAGCGGATGGCGATCCACGAGGAACTCCGCCTCGAAGGCCTGTCGGAGCAGCGCCTCGGTGAACACTTCGTGAGGTGGACCGAAGGCGAGCGCTCGTCCATCCTTCAGGAGGAGGACGCGATCGGCGAATTCGGCCACCACGTTCAGCTCATGCGCGATGAAGACCGCCGCGAGCCCCCGTTCGCGCGTGAGCTGTCGAATGAGCGCTAACAGCTCGACTTGAAAGCGCACATCCAAGTTCGCCGTCGGCTCATCCAGCAACAACGCGCGAGGTTCTCCAGCGAGCGCGCGCGCGAGGATGACGCGCTGTCGTTCGCCCCCGGAGAGTTCGGCGAGCCTGCGGTCCCAAAACTCCAGCGCGCGCGTGAGGCGAAGCGCCGAGAGGGCGATTCGCACGTCCTCTTCATCCTCGAAGCCGAAGCCGTTCGAATATGGGAACCGCGCCTGCAGGACGTATTCGAGCGCAGTTATCGGGAAGCCGACCTTCGGTTCCTGCAAGACGACGCCGAGCCGTTGCGCCAACTCGCGGGGAGAGATCCGCGTCAGGGGTTTTCCATCCCACAACACCTGACCCCGCTGCGGGCGGAGGAGTCCACACATCAACCGTAACAGCGTCGTCTTTCCCGATCCGTTCGGACCGATGATGGCGACCAGCTCCCCTGAAGCGACGACGAATGAGATCCCGACGAGTACCGGTCGAGCGCTCCGCTCATAGGCGAACGTCAGATCGCGGACTTCGAACATCGCTCATGCCCTCCGCAACAGGAGAATGAAAACCGGCGCGCCCAGCGCTGCCATCACCGCGCCGACGGGCAGTTCGCGCGGGGCCAACACCGTTCGCGCTGCGGCATCGGCGAGCACGACGAGGATCGCGCCGGAGAGCGCGGCCGCCGGGATCACCAACCGATTGTCGCTCCCCCACAACAAGCGCACCAGATGGGGCACTAAGAGCCCGACGAATCCGATCGCTCCAGCCACCGAGACGATCACGCCCGCTAGCAGTGACGCCAGCAGGTACGTCACCGTCTTCACGCGCTCCACGTCCAAACCGAGCACTCGTGCTTCCTCTTCCCCCACCATGAGGAGGTTCAACCGGCGCGCCTGCCGATACGCCAAGGCGATGGCCGCAAGAACGATCCCGAAGACGATTGGGAGCAAGCCATTCCCCCCTCCGCTCAAATCGCCCATCATCCAGAAGGTGAGTCCACGCAACCGAGAATCCGGCACCAAAGCGAGCAGGAGCGCGATCGTCGCCCACAGCAGGGTCGCTAGGATCAGCCCAGCGAGAACGAGGCGTTCGGTGAACATCCCCGCTCGACTGCGGCTCATCGCGTAGACGAGCGCCGTCGCCAGCGCAGCCCCAGCGAAGGCGAGCGACGGGCGCATGAGTGGCACCTCCTCGAACCCCAAAACGGCGAGGATCGCGCCGAGAGCTGCTCCCCCGGAAATACCCAGCACATAGGGCTCGGCCAAGGGATTGCGGAGCAGCGCTTGAAGCAGAGCGCCGGCAACGGCGAGCGCCGCGCCAGCGGCCAGTCCCAACAGAATGCGCGGCCCTCGAATGCGCCACACGATGATCTCGGAGACGGTCGGCTCTTGGGCGGTGCCGAACAGATGCGTTCGCAAAACCTCCAGGACGACCGCGTGCGACACTGGCTCGCTTCCCAAGTGAAGAGCGATCACCGCACTGAGCAACAGCAACACGCTGAGCATCCCGCAGACGAGGGCGACTTTCTTCGGCGTGGCCGGTCCGCGTTCAAAAAGCGCGCGCCAGAAGGCGCGACGCTCACCCGCCGCTGCGCCCGTCGCAGAAGTGGGACGATGGCGAATCATCGGAACGCCTCTGGATGAAGGACGCGCGCCACTTCCTCCAGCCCTTCGATGAGCCGAGGCCCAGGACGGAAGAGCAGATCATTGTTGATCGCATAGACGCGTCCATGCTGCAGCGCTGGTGTCGCCGCAAGTTCCGGCCAATGCGTATCAGCGCGCCGTCGCGTGGTACGTTCGCGCGAGGGCAGAATGATCACCTCCGGAGCGCGCGTCAGAACCGTCTCCAGGCTGTAGGGCGTCCATTCTCGCTCGGCGTCAGCGGTGATGGACTGTCCGCCCGCCTGCTCGATGAGATCGGTCAAGAAAGCGCCGCGCCCAGGAACGATGAGCGGATCGCGATCAATGACCATCAGGACGCGCGGACGCGGCCGTCCTCGCACCTTCGCGCGCACGGTTTCCAAGCGAGCCCGCAGCGCGCGCACGACGCGTTCGGCCTCCTCGCGGCGACCGAAGATCTCCCCGAGATTGCCGAGCGAACGCAAAACATCCTCGACGCGCTCGGCATCTACGACGTAAAGGGGAATGCCCACTTCCTCCAATCGTCGCGCAAACCGCTCCAGTTGCGTCGCCGTCGAGACGATGACTAAGTCCGGTCGCAACGCTAGGACCCGCTCTATACTCGGATTGAGGAGATCGCCGACCTTCTCCTTGTCGCGCGCCGCTGGAGGATAATCGCAATAGCTGGTCACGCCCACGATGCGTTCCCCTAAGCCGAGCGCGAAGAGCATCTCGGTGACGCTTGGCGCGAGCGAGATCACGCGCTGCGGAGGCGAGGGAATCGCCACGCGCCGGCCGATCTCATCGGTGACGATCCGATGCTCCGCCGATCGCGGTACGCCTTCTTGCGAGGAGAGGGGACGACAAGCCCACAAGTAAAGGAGGGACGCAAGAAGGAGAAGAACAGCTCGCGTTGACGTTGGCATCCCAGCGTCACCTCGCGCCAGTTTCTGCCACACGCGAGCGGGCAGGTCTCCTGACTGAGCCCCTGGCTCATCCGCGCGATGAGCAGGTCAGCGCCTTCCCAGCCGTCACCGGCCAGTGGCTTGAGTGCCGACCATGCGGGACATCACAGTGGCGAGGGCCGTGCCGGATTCTCACCGGACTTCCCTATTCTCCCGGAGCGCCCTCATGCCTGCGGGCCCTCCGGGCACCCGCCGCGTTGTGAAAGAGCCTCGCTGATGAGGCGGGGAAAATAGCATTCGCGGCGCGCGCGTGTCAAGCTGACGGGCGGTGTTCCGCGAAGGGTCCTTCGGAAGGCGGCGAGCGCTCCGGCGCCTTGAAAAAGCCGGTTTACAAATTTCCCGAAACGGAATCTCCCGAACAGGCATCTAAGCGGATGGCAGTGAAGAACAGAAGCGAGGAGGCGAACGATGATCTGGGAGCGAATCGAACATGCATTGGCGCCGAGCGTGGCGGTTGATCTGGGGACGGTGAACACGCTCATCTACGTGCGACATCGCGGGATCGTGCTCGCGGAGCCAACGGCCATCGCGGTGAATCGCGCCGATGGGAGCGTCGTTGCTCTTGGGCGCGAAGCCTTGAGCATGCTCGGTCGCGAGCCGCGAGAGATCGCCGTACATCGTCCGGTTCGATCGGGCGTCGTTGCGGATTACGAGTTGGCGGAGAAGTTGTTGCGAGGCTTGCTGGAACGAGCGCTCGGGTACCGATTGCGCGCATGGGTTTTTCCGCGCCTGGTCCTGGGCACGCCGAGCGTCTCAACGTATGTCGAGCGGCGCGCTCTTCGAGAAGCCGCGCATCGGGCTGGCGGCTTTCACACGACCCTCATCGAGGATGGAATCGCCGCGGCATTAGGCGCCGGAGCGCTCGCGCACAACGGCCAGGCGAGCCTCATCGTGGACATCGGCGGTGGGACGACCGACATCAGCCTCGTCACCGCATCGGGATTGATCGCCGCGTACTCCTTGAACGTAGCGGGCATCGCCATGGATCACGCCATCAGCGACTATGTACTGAAGCGCTATGGGGTGATCGTGGGCGAGCAAGTGGCCGAGATGATCAAGATCAACCTAGGCGCTGCGCTCCCTCGAACGCCCGTTCGGCAGATGGCCGTCGCCGGGAAGAACGCGCATACGGGGGCGCCCTGTGAAATCGGGCTCACGAGCGATGAGGTTTTCGCTGTCCTGAACGGGCCGGTGGAGACGATCCTTCAGGGCGTGCGGCTCATGCTGGAGCGCATATCGCCGGAGACGGCGGCCGACCTGTGCGCGACGGGCATCACGCTGACGGGCGGCGGATCGCTTCTGCGCGATTTGGACGTGCGCTTTCAGCAAGAATTGAACATTCCCATCTTTCGCGCGGAGAATCCCCTGGAGTCGGTCGCGCTAGGCCTCGGGTATCTGCTCGAAGAACCGGCATGGCTCGAGCATTTCCGATCCGACGAGGAAGAGGCCGAATGGATGAACGAAGTGGAACCGATCTATGGCACCGCGCGGTGAGCGCGCATTCGATCGCGGACGCGTGCCAGGGAAGGGAGAGCCAGGAGCGTCTCTACGAGGTGATCTCCAAATGCGGCGAGACGCGCTGGCGAGTGATGAGCAAATCCTCCTTGTGCTTGATCATGTCCTCGCGCGTATACCACGCCAGTTCGAAATTCGGCCCCATGGTGATCGCATCCTTGGGACACGCCTCTTCGCAAAAGCCGCAGAAGATGCACTTGCCGTAATCAATATCGTAGACGCGGGCGTAGCGAATATCCACGCCGATGCGCTCGGGATAGGGACGCAAATCCTCCGCCGCTTCGATGTAAATGGCATCGGCCGGACACGCAATGGCGCACAGGAAGCAAGCGACGCACTTCTCGCGCCCGTTCTCATCCACGTGCAGGATATGCTGACCGCGAAACCTTCGCTCCAACCGAACCGGCTCGTCCGGATATTGCGTCGTCACGCGATCCGGCAGATGGCGAAAGGTCGTCGCTAGCCCTTGTGCGATCGCTTTAACGACATCGAGTACCCGCATGCTCATCCTCCTCGTCTCGCCCTTAAAGGGGCATTCTATCAGAAGGCTCCCTGAAGCGCCATGGGATTACGACGGCGTTGGAAGCGGCCCGGAGGAGCGCTGGAGAACACTCAGATGATGCGCGTGGCAGATGGCGACGGCCAACGCATCGGCGACGTCATGGGGTTCGGGAACCTCGGGGAGATCGAGCAAGACGGCCACCATGCGTTGAACTTGAAATTTCTCAGCGCGACCGTATCCGACGGTCGCACTCTTGACTTCCAAGGGCGAGTATTCGGAGACGGGCACGCCCATCCGCGCTGCCAAAAGCAAGACGACACCGCGCACATGGCCGAGCTTAAGGGCGCTCTTGGGATTGATCGCTGCGAACGCTTCTTCCAACGCGACAGCTTCGGGTCGAAGGCGATCTAGAACGTCCTGGAGGCGCTCGGCGATGTAGAGCAGTTTCTGCGCAAACGGACGATTGCGGGGAGGGCGAATGGCACCGCTTTCGACAAGCCGATGCGTTCGGCCATCCGTCTCGATGACGCCGTAACCGGTCGTCTCGCTGCCGGGATCAACACCGAGGATTCGCATATGCCGCACTTCTGGTCCTCCCTTCCCGCGCCATCGCATGAGAAGAGAGCTTCCCGAGCAAAGAGGCATTCTACGCGAATCGGGAAAGCGCGGGCAAGAGAAGCTCGCCGAGAGACGGCGCGCGCTTGACCGCTTCGGAAGCGATCGAGCTATACTCTCCCCTATGCTCGGCGAGACTGGAACTGGAGGATGAGGAGGATGAATCCGGCGCATGTGCATTTGCTGCTCAATCACATTCCGGTCATCGGCCTCTGGTTGGGCATCGTGCTGTATCTCGTGGCCCTCGTGAAGAAGCCTGAGTGGCGATCGCTCAGCCTGGGCGTCTTCGTGCTGATGGCCGTTTTGACGCTTCCCGCCTATTTAAGCGGAGAACCGGCAGAAGAGATGCTCCACGGATGGCCCGGCATCTCGGAAGCGACCATTGAAGAGCACGAGGAAGCGGCCTTGCCCACGCTCATCACCATGCTCGTTCTGGGAGCGGTCGCACTTGTGGGACTGGTGCGCTTTCGCTCCGCGGGGACATGGTCCCGAGGATACGGATGGTTCGTCCTCGTGCTCGCGCTCGCGGCGGGAATCCTGATTGGTCGGACGGCGCATCTGGGCGCGTACATTCGGCATCCGGAGATCCGTTCGACGACCCCAGCGACGGCGTCCGAGCCGAATGAGTTTCAGGGGCAAGGACGACAAGAATCGCGGTGACGGCCAATGAGGAGAAGCGCACGAGGTCACACGTGCAACTCGATGATGTCCCCATCCTGGAGCACGTGATCGCGGTGGACGAGCTGGCCGTCGAATTTCCCGACCCCCCAAATGCGCGCGTACTTCAAGCGCTCGACGAAGTCCCGATGGATCGCGCGGGCGATGTCAGCGACGGTGCTCCCACGCTTGAGCACGAAGGGAGCGGTCAGGTCGGGCTTCTTTCCTGGCTCCTTCGTGTAGACGCGGATGATGTCGAGCAGAGCGTAAACCTCGCGGCGCAACGCCTCCAGATTTTCCCCCGTCTGAGCGGAGACGGGCAGCAGGCGAAAGCGCTCGCCGAGCCACTCCCGCACAAGCTCCACGTTCTCACGCGCCCCCGGCAGATCGAGCTTCGTGCCGAGAACCAACGCGCGTTTGACTGCCGATGTCCGTCCTCCTTCCGGCCCTGGGGAAGAATCGGCGAGCGAAAGCGAGCGGAGATGGATGTTCGCCTGTTCCAAAAGGAGCAGCGTCTCTTCGATCCTCGTGAGCACATCGTCATCGGCGAGATCGAACACCAGCAACGCGGCATCGGCGTTTCGCACGAGTGCCAACATCCATGGCTCTGTGTAAGCAGGAGCGAGCGGCGGCATGTCCACGAGCTGAATCTGCACGTTCTCGAACTCCATCATGCCCGGCATGGGCAGCCGCGTCGTGAACGGATACGCGGCGATCTCCGGCGTGGCGTGCGTCAAGCGGGCCAAGAGCGACGATTTCCCCGAATTGGGGGGACCGACAAGCACGACTTGTCCGGCCCCTTCCTTCTCCACGTGATAGAAGGGCTTATGTCGGGCCGTGCTCGGCCGCCGTCCCGCTTCCTGTCGGAGCTTCGCGATGCGCCGACGGATGTCGGCTTGCATCTTCTCGGTCCCTTTGTGCTTGGGAATGGTGGCGAGCATCTCTTCGAGGGCGGCGAGCTTTTCCTCGAGAGTCGTCGCCGCGCGGAACTTTCGCTCAGCCTCCAGATATTCCGGCGTCAGATTGGCCGGCATGGCGACCTCCTCTTCACAAGCCCCCCATGGAGTTCTCTTCCCGCGCCTATTATACCAGGCAGCGTCATTGGGGCGCTTCTCGCATCCGGCCAGGATGCGGCGATTCAGGAGGACAGAAATGCGCGCACCCTTCTCGAATGGATTGCACGCTGCGATTCGGGAGAAATTCTGGCACGTGTCCGAAGATCACCAGGGCACTCCCAGGATTTTCTTCGACAGTGGAGCGGGGAGCCTGGTGCTCAAGTCAGCGCATGCGGCCATTGAGCGCGCCTCGCGCCTCAGCTCCTATGGCGGCGGCCCCTTTCCCGACTCCCAATGGGTGGATCAAGTGGTGGCCGACGCGCGCGCGGCTGTTGCTGATCTCCTCAACGCTCCCTCCCCCGAACAGCTCTTCACCGGCGAATCGGCGACGGCCCTCTTGCGGCGCCTCGCGGAAGCGATCCTCCCAGGGCTCCCGGATCGAAGCCGCATCCTCATCTCGGCGACCGATCACAACGCTAACGTGGACCCATGGCGAACGATGGCGGCTTCTCTGTCGTCGAAGCAGTTCGACGTTCAGCTCGTGCGCTTCGATCCGAAAACGGGCACGGTGGATCTCGACCATTTGGAATCGCTCGCTGACGCGCGCGTGCGCGTCGTCGCCGTCTCGCACGCTTCGAACGTGCTCGGCGCGGAGAATCCTCTTCGGGAGATCCGCCATCTTCTCCATCGCGCGGCGCCCGAAGCATGGCTCATCGTAGACGGCGTGCACTTCATCCCTCATGGACCTGTGGATGTGCAGGCCATGGGCGCCGATGCGTACGTCTTCTCCAGCTACAAGATCTTCGCTCAGCGCGGATTGAGTTGGGCGTATGCGAGCGATGCGATCCTCCAGCTCCCGCATTATAAACTCGCTCCAGCTCCGGAGCGCCCGCCGGAGAGTTGGGAATGGGGCTTTCGGAATCCGGCGGATTTCGCACCGATCATCGAAGTCGTCGAATATCTCGCGTGGCTGGGGCGCCAATGCTTTCCTTCTCCGACCGCGGAGATAGCCGACCGGCGCCAATGGGTGCGGCTGGGACAACAGGCGATTCGCCAGTACGAGCACGAACTGGTGCGGGCGATGCTCGATGGAGTGGATGGAACGCCGGGATTGCGCGCGCTCGAAGGGGTGATGCTCTATGGGATTCGCGAGCCGGAGTTCTATCCCGTGAAGGAGCCGACCTTCAGCTTCAACGTCGCCGGATACACGAGCGATGAGGTCGCCACATGGCTGTGGCAACGCCATCGCATCGCCGTGCGCGGGGGCGATCATTATGCCGTCGAAACGCATCGGCAACTCGGCGTTCGGGAGAGCGTGCGGGCTTCGCTCGCTCACTACAACACGGTCGAAGAGGTGCGCGCGTTCCTCCAAGCCCTCGCCGAATTTCTCGCCGAGAGAAAGCGTGGATGAAGCCCACCGTTGATCGCGGGCGCCTCTTCGGATCGCGCTGCGCCGATGTGGGGAAAGGGTGAGCGCGAGGTCGCGTCGAAGATCGCCTTGACTTTCCTTCCCTGTCCGTAATACCATGCCGAAGACGTGACGCGGAGAGGCGAGCGCATCGGTGATACGGCGCGCCTAAGGGAACTCTCGGGCGAGTCGGTTCTCCTACGAGGCGTCGCGCGCGATCGGCATTGCGCAGCGAGTTGCCCGATGGATGAGGGATGCGAGCGACGGCACGTTCGGCGTGTGTAACGGAGGCAGCGGCCGATGATGCGAAAGGTGATGATCGCATTGCTCCTCTTGCTCTCAATAGCTCGCCCGTTAACCCTGAAGGCCGAGATGGCCAGTCGCCTCGCGAGGGATCGAAATATCCCGATTGGGGAAGTGATTGCCAATGGGTCGGTATTCCTGAATGGGGTGAGGGTGACCTCCGGGAGCACGGTCTTCAACGGGGCGAGTCTTCGCACGGCGCGCGAAGCCAGAGCGATCCTCGCGCTTCGAGCCGGAGCGGGAGTGATCGCCTTGCTGCCGGAGAGCGAAGCGCGTGTGCGAGAGGTGAATCGCACATGGACGATTGAACTCGCGCAGGGAGAGATCCTCGTTCGCGCGCGAGAGGCGACGGAGGTGATCTGCGAAGGCGTGCGCGTGCGCTCGCCGTATGGGAATGGGTATCGCCTCACCACAAGCGGCGAGGGCATTCGCGTAGACGCGCTAGAAAACCCCGTGATGATTCACGCTGCAGGTGAAGAGCTGAGACTCTCGGCCGGCCAATCGCTCCTCTTGCACGGGGGGACCGCGCAGGTGGCGCCGCAATCCCCACAGCCACGGCGTGCGCGTCGAAACGTCGTGCTCCCCGCCCTTGTCCTCGGGGCCCTCGTCGTGACGTTGGCTCTGACGGTCGCCCGCGGCGAACGGTCGAAGGTTGTCAGTCCCGTCGCGCCACAGCGGTGACGCACAATGGTTCGGCGCCTTCTCCTGCTCAGGCGGTCGGACGAACGAACGTGCGGGAGATCGCCCTCAGCGCTCCCGGAATCCTCCCTCTGCGCCCGGATGCCTCTCTCGAAGCTGCCGTCGGAGGCGGGGATCGTCATCGCTCTCTCTTCCTTGCGCGCTCGCGCGCTGTTTCTCTTGATCTGGCTCGCGCTGCTCGGCTATGGGATGCATCATCTCGTGCGCGAGTTTCGCGGATACGCGCTGGCGATGCTTTTTCAAGACGCCGAGGGATTGGAAGAGGCGCTGCGATTCATCCCGAAGGCGCCGGAAGTGCACGAGCAGCTCGGAATGATCCACTTGCTCGATCCCACGCACTTCGATCCGTCGAAAGCCGTGGCGTATTTTCAACGGGCCGTCGCGCTCTCTCCTCAAGACGCGCGCTACTGGATGGGGCTTGGACGTGCTTACGAGGCGAAGGGAGCGTGGGCGCGCGCGGCGCAGGCGTATGAGCGGGCCGTCACCTTGGCTCCGTACCATTTTCGCCCTCGCTGGCTTTATGCGAATTTCCTGCTGCGCGCCGGGCGAACGGATGCTGCGCTCGAGCATCTGCATGCGCTCGTAGCGATGACGCCGGACGTTGTGGAGAACGTGTGCGATTTGATCTGGCACGTGCGCGAAGGGGACGTCGCTGTGCTGCAGCGCTTGGCCGAAGGTCGCCCGGCGTGGGTGGTGGTGAAGATCGGGGAGTACCTTCTGGCCAAGGGTCGAGCGGAAGAGGCGATCGCATTGTGGTGGGCACTCCCACACTGGGACGCGGCGACACGAGAGGGCGGGCGGCGTTTGGTGCGCGGGCTGGTCCGCGCGCGGAAATGGAGAGAGGCCGAACGCGTCTGGCACCAGTGGCTGCGGCGGGAGTATGGGCGTGAGCCCGCGACGACGCTCTGGAACGGCGACTTCGAGCATCCCATCGTCGAGGGGGGATTGGACTGGCGGATCGCCTCTTCGCGGGAAGTCGCGGCCGGCATTGATGAGAGCACGGGATACGGAGATTCGCGCTCGCTCCTTCTCGAATTCCGCGCGCGAGAGAACGTGCGCTATACCGGTGTCGCGCGCGAGATCGTGGTCGAGCCCGCGACGCGTTACGTGCTGCAATTCGCGTATAAGACGCAAGGAATGCTCTCGTCCAATGGACTGTACGTCGAAGTCACCGATGCCGAGGATGCGCGCCGAATGCGGGTGCGATCGGAGCCGCTTCCCGCGAGCGAGGAGTGGGTCCTCATGCGATTGGAATTCGTGACGACGGCCGAGACGCGCGCGGTGCGAATGGTGCTCGGCCGCGAGCCGGTGCATCCACTGCACGATTACATTCGCGGACGCGCATGGTTCGATGCGTTCGCGCTCACGCGAGTATCCGATGATCCGAGTGCTTGAGCGCTTTCTGCTAGCGGGCCTGCTGGCCGCTGTGTTCCTTGCGCCGTGGATGTTCGGCGCGGTGGAGCCGTGGGCGATTCACGCCCTCACGGCTCTTCTTCTAATCTTGCTCGCGCTTTGGGGTGTGAAGGCCGTCCTTGAGCGAGCCGTGCGCGTGCACGTGACGCCGATTCATGGCGTGCTCGCGGGCGCCCTGCTTGTAGCGGCCCTACAACTCACCCGCGCGCCGAGCTTATCGCCGGAGACCGTTGGTTCTGGTGCGCCCGCCATCGTGCGCACTGGAGCTTCTCAAGATCCTTCAGGGACACGTCGGGCGATGTGGCGGCTCGCGCTTCTGAGTGGGTACTTCGGATTGGCCATTGAGCTGCTGCGCAGCACGCGCCGCATGGCAGCAGCGTTCGTCGTGCTCTTACTCTTGGGGTTCTCGCTCGCGCTCGTCGGCCTGGTGCAGAAGCTCGCCGGAAGCGAACGGCTGCTGTGGGTGCGCGAAGTGGAAGCGGCGGAGATCGCCTTCGGCCCGTTCGTCAATCGGAATCACGCGGCCGGGTTTTTGGAGATGCTCTTCCCGTTGCCGGTGGCCGCGATCCTCGGGCGCGGAGTAGCCCGCGAGCGGTGGGGGATATGCGCCGTCCTGGCGTTGGTCATGGGGATCGCCATCGCGCTGACGGGATCGCGAGGGGGGGTGCTCGTGCTGGGCGTGCAAATGCTCGCGCTACCGCTGCTATGGAGGGCGATGAACGCGGGTGCGGATCGGCGTCTTCGTTCCGGCGTGCTGATAGTGGCACTGCTGAGCGCGGGGATCTCGGCGGGCGTCTTGTGGATCGGAGCCGAACCGATCGTGAGCCGATGGCGGATGCCAGAGGACGTGGGAGCGACACTCTCAAATCCACCCGATCGCCCGAGGATCTGGCGGGCGACGGGGGAGATGATCCGAGATCATTTTTGGGGAGGGGTCGGCTTGGGCGCATATCCGGTCGCCTACACGCGCTACGATCGCTCGACCGGATTCGCTCGAGTTGAACAAGCGCACAACGATTACCTGCAGCTTGTGGCTGAACTGGGCGTGAGCGGGGTTCTGTTACTCCTCGGACTACTATTCGCGCTGTGGCGTGCCACGTGGCGAGCCTTGGCGCGCGTCGCCGACTCCCCGACCGCGCGATTTGAGCGCGCGCTCGCGCTGGGGGTGACAGTTGCCCTCTTGGGCGTGGGCATTCATAGCGCTTTCGACTTCGGCCTGCAGGTGACGGCGAATGCGCTTCTGTTCCTGCTCCTTGTCGCGCTCTTGGAGAACCTCGGCGCTCAAGGAGCGAATCGCCAGCTCATCGAGGAGAAGGGGATATGAAGCGAGCGCTCATCACGGGCATCACGGGACAAGATGGATCGTATCTGGCAGAGCTCCTGTTGGAGAAGGGGTACAAGGTCTACGGGATCGTGCGACGGACGAGCACGACCAATCTGGGGCGGATCGCGCATCTGGAAGGAGAGATCGAGCTGATTTACGCGGATCTGCTCGATGAGAATTCGTTGATCCACGCCCTCAAGGTGGCCGAGCCTGATGAGGTCTACAATCTGGCCTCGCAATCGTTCGTACCGACCTCATGGAGTCAACCGGTATTGACCGGCGAGTTCACCGCCCTCGGCGTCACGCGCCTGCTCGATGCGATTCGCGTGGTGAATCCGCGCATTCGGTTCTATCAAGCGTCCAGCAGTGAGATGTTCGGAGAAGCGCGCGAGGTGCCGCAAAACGAGCAAACGCCATTTCACCCGCGTAGCCCCTATGGGGTGGCCAAACTCTACGGCCATTGGATCACGATCAACTATCGCGAATCCTACGGGATGTTCGCCTGCTCGGGCATCCTCTTCAATCACGAGAGCCCGCGGCGCGGGCTGGAATTCGTGACGCGGAAAGTGACGCACGCCGTCGCGCGCATCAAGCACGGATTGCAAAAGGAGCTGCGTTTGGGGAATCTGGAAGCGCGGCGCGATTGGGGATATGCGAAGGACTATGTGGAGGCGATGTGGCTCATGCTGCAGCAAGATGAGCCCGACGACTATGTGATCGCGACGGGCGAGACGCATTCGGTGCGCGAGCTGTGCGAACTGGCTTTCGGCTTCGTCGGCTTGGATTATCGGGATTATGTCGTCGTGGACCCGAGCCTCTTTCGGCCGGCCGATGTGAATCTCCTGGTGGGCGATGCCTCGAAAGCACGGCGCCGTCTAGGATGGGAGCCGAAAGTGCGCTTCGAGGAATTGATCAAGATGATGGTGGAAGCCGATCTGGCGCTCGTCGCCCAGCAATTGGCTGAGCGCGAGACGACGGAAGGCTCGCGGCCCCAAGGCTTCGCGGAGTCGGCAAAGCCGCTGGTGCGATGAAGGCGTGCGGGTGGCTGCTGATCCAGAGGATCGAGGGATGAAGCCCCGGTAAGTGAAGGGCACGATCTCCCGATGGGGAGAGAGCCCGACGCAACGGATGCGTGGGGGATTCGAATGCAGGTGCTGGATCCAGCGCCGTCGGAATTGTGGGATCGTGTGTGCGCGCGTTGTCCATATGCCACCTTCTTTCACACGCGCCTGTGGGCGGAGGCGATGGCGGCGACCTTCCCTCACCTTCGCATCGCGACGCGCGCGTATCTCTTCGAGGACGGCACGGTGGCGATCGTTCCGCTCATGCGGTATCGCGCCGGACTTCGCGGTCTCTTTCGCGGCTACGAATCGATGTTCCCGGGCGTCTACGGAGGGATCATCGCCGAAGGGGATCTCTCCCCAGAACAGGTGCGCGCGATTTACGCGAGCGTGCGGGGACCGCGCACGGCATGGGTGCGTCTGTTCGGCAATCCCTATGCGCCCTTTGGAATACCGGAAGCGTTTCGCCCGACGGTGCTCTTCACGCAAGCCTTGCGCCTGTCGGGGGAGTACAAAGACCTCTGGCGCCAGTTCTCACGAGGGAATCGCAGCAATATTCGCAAGGCGATGCGTAGTGGGTTGCAGGTGACTCTCGCCGAGAGCGAGAGCGATTACGCGCAGTACTACGCGGCCTACCAGGACGCATTGCGACGTTGGGGAGAGCGAGCGACCAGTCGCTATCCGTTCACCCTGTTCCAAATCTTGCGCCAATACGATGCGCGATACGTGCGCCTGTGGCTCGTGCGAAAGTCCGGAGTGGTCATCGGCGGGATTCTCGTCCTGTATCACAATCGTCATGCCGTCTATTGGCACGGCGCGTTCGTCGGGGCCTTCCTCGAATATCGGCCGAGCAATCTCGTGCACGCTGAAGCCATTCGCGATGCGTGCGAGCGGGGCTACGAATGGTACGACTTCAACCCGAGCGGCGGTCATGCGGGCGTTGTGCGCTTCAAGCAATCATTCCATCCGCAGATGCTCTACTTCCACGCGGCGGAGGTCGGAGGTAATGAATTCTCCCGCATGTATGCGACGGTGCGCGCGCGCTTGCTCTCCAGCATCTCCCGCGGGTGGTTCGCCGATCGGACGAAGAGGGATTATGACCTATGACGTGGAGGGACCTTCTCCGCCTCTGGCGTCGCATGCAGTCCGATCTGAAGCGCGCGTATTACGAGGAGAAGCTCCGCGATGAGCTTCAAGCACGAGCGCCCGGCCTTCAACTGGGCCGACATGTCACGATCATTCGGCCGGATCGGCTCATCCTGGGGGAGAACGTCATCATCCACGACCACTGCGTGCTCTACTGCGCGGGGCATGCGCCGGAGTATCGTCAGGGAGGACGCATCGTCATCGGCAATCACGTCGAATTGGCTTGGGGATGCATCCTGCATGGAGGTGGGGCTCAGATCATCCTCCGCGACTTCGCGATCGTGGGGGCCGGAGCCGTGCTCGTCTCGGAGATGTACAGCTATCGCGATCTGAGTCGGCCGGCGCGCTTTCAGCCGAAGCGCATGGGCGACATCGTGGTGGAGGAGAATGCGACCATCGGGGCGAATGCCGTCGTTCTGCCCGGCGTCACCATTGGCCGCAGTGCGATCGTCGGCGCTGGCGCTGTCGTCACGCGGGACATCCCGCCTTTCTCCATCGCCGTCGGTGTTCCGGCGCGCGTCATCAAACGCATTGACGCCGTAGAAGCCGCGCGCGATTCCTGAGGCTTGGGTATCTCGCGCCGACGCTCGATCGTCCAGCATCACGGCCGAGCCCACGCTGAGATAGACACCGCCGCCATATGCGACGATCGGAGATCGAATCCGAGGGACATGCGGAGCAAAGGATGGCGACCGCGCTCTTGGTCCGAGCGGCGCGCGGCGCGTTGTGGTCCTGGAGCGCGCAACTCTTCAAGCAGCTATTGCAGCTCGGGATCATGGCGATCCTCGCCCGATGGCTCACTCCGGCCGATTTCGGGCGCGTGGCGATGATCGGCGTCGTGACGGGATTCTTGAACCTCTTCAGCGAGCTGGGAATTGGCCCCGCCTTGATCCAGAAGCGCGAGTTGAAGAGCGCGCACCTTTCGGCGGCCTTTTGGGGGAGTTTCGTGACCGGTTTGGCGCTGATGCTCATCCTGATGCTCAGCGCGCCGCTGGTCGCCGTTGCCTACGCGGATGCGTTGCTTGTGCCGCTTACGCTTGCGCTCGCCGCGAATTTCCCGCTGGTCGCATTGGCGACCGTACCACTCAACCTCCTGCAGCGCGAGCTTCGGTTGGGGCGGCTCGCCCTGGTGGAGATCCTCGCGCTCGGACTCGGCGGAGCCGCCGCCATAAGCCTCGCGTTTCGTGGAGGCGGAGCGTGGAGCTTGGTGGGACAAACGCTCGTGGCGTCGGGAACGACGGTCATCGCGGCATGGGGAATGCTCTCTGTGCGCCCCCAAGAGCTGGGGAACCCGACGCGCGTGGATCGCGACGCTCTGCGAGAGTTATTGCGCTTCGGACGACCGCTGATGGGGATCAACGTCTTGAACTACATCGCTCGGAATGCGGACAATGCGCTCATCGGGCGATTCCTCGGAGCGCAAGCGCTCGGGTATTATGCCCTCGCCTATCGGCTGCTGCTCTTCCCATTGCAAAACATCTCGTGGGCGCTTGGGCGTGCGCTCTTCCCGGCGCTGGCGCGAGTATCCGATATGGAGCACGTGCGCGTGGGCTATCGGCGCGTGGTCGAAGGAATCTCCCTCGTGGCCTTCCCGACGATGATCGGCATGGCGATCGTCGCGCCCGAATTGATTCGATTGCTTTATGGGCCGCAATGGGAGCGCGCCATCTTCTTAGCGCGCGTCTTCTGCGTCATCGGAGCACTGCAGGCGATCGGGACGACCATCGGGCCGCTTTGTCTCTCTCAAGGGCGACCGGATGTCTTGTTTCGCTGGAACCTCATCTTCACGCCCGCCGTCGTTGGCGCCATCGCGCTCGGCCTTCGATGGGGGATCGAAGGCGTCGCCCTGGCCTATGCGAGCGTGAGTGTCGCGGCCTGGTACTTCTCGCACGCGCTCGCCAATCGAATCATCGCGTTGCCGATGCGCGTCTTTCTGCGCGCGCTCGCGCCCGCGGCTGCGAGCACCTTCATCATGGCCGGTGGAGTTATGTTCGCTCGCCTCCAGCTCATTCTTCCGCGCACATCGAGCGATCTCGCGGCATTGGCGCTACAAGCTGGTCTTGGCGCGAGCCTCTACGCCTTCGCCCTGAGCCGTCTCCGACCGAGCGCGTTCCGCGAGCTGCGCGAGCTGCTGCGCCTCATTGCTCGGCGCGAGGCGCGCTCGAGCGAATGAACATCACAGTGTGGCCCGCGCGCTTCGCCTACGATGCCGAAGCATCGCTCGGGCTCGGTTCGCCCTTGCCTGCCCCCTCCACGGGAATTTATCCTCTGTGGCTCCTGGCGCGAGATTGCGGAAAGCCGTGGGGGAATCTATGGAGACCATCGCGACGGCGAAATCCAAAGCGTTCCCCATCCGCTTCGACCGCAATGAATGGGCGGGCGCGTTCGGGGACCTGGGCACGGATTTCCCACTGGTCGTTGGCGTCACGCTGGCGGCCCAACTGGATAGCGCGAGCGTGCTCACCATGTTCGGCCTCATGCAAATTCTGACGGGATGGCGATACCGCCTCCCGATGCCGGTGCAGCCGCTCAAGGCGATGGCCGCCATCGTGATCACGCAGAAACTCAGTGGCTCGGTCCTCTACGGAGCCGGATTGGCCATCGGCGTCATTATGCTGCTGCTGTCCCTCTCAGGCCTCATCGAGTGGCTGACGCGAGTCATTCCGAAGAGCGTCGTGCGGGGGATTCAATTCGGACTCGGCCTGCAATTGGCGATGCTCGCTCTGCGGGAGTACGTGCCGGCAGATGGCTTCTTCGGATATGCGCTCGCCATCGTGGGATTCGCCCTCACGCTCATCCTGTTGGGAAATCGGCGATATCCGGTCGCCCTGCTGCTCGTCCTGATGGGCTTCGCCTACAGCCTCGCGTTCAAAATCTCCCCCTCCGCCCTCGTCCAGGGCGTCGGCTTCAGCGCGCCGAAGTTTCACCTTCCCCAATGGTCGGACATCTGGACGGGCGTTCTCCTTCTGGCGTTGCCGCAAATCCCCCTCTCGCTCGGGAACTCGATCCTGGCCACGCGACAGATCGTCGAGGACCTTTTCCCCGAGCGCCGGATCACGGCGCGGCAGCTCAGCCTCACGTATGCGTTGATGAACGTGGTGAATCCCTTCTTCGGGGGCATTCCCACTTGTCACGGCTCCGGAGGAGTCGCCGGACACTACACCTTCGGCGCGCGCACAGGCGGTTCGGTGATCATCGAAGGCGCGCTCTACCTGCTTCTAGGCCTCTTCTTCGGGCGGGGATTTGATGCGATTGTGAAGATCTTTCCGCTGCCGATTCTGGGCGTCATCTTGTTCTTCGAGGGCGTGGCGCTTTTGCGACTGGTGGGCGAGGCCACGTCGTCTCGAAGCGATTGGATGATCATTTTGCTCGTCGGACTCCTGGCGGTCGGACTCCCCTACGGGTATCTCATGGGGATGTTCGTCGGCGTCGTCCTCGCCATCCTGATGAAGCGCGGCCTCGTCGCTGTGGAGGCGAAACGGCCGTAGCGGCGGGTTCGATCCGTGCGATCGCCATGGAGAGAGCAGGAACGCAGACGAAAGCGATGACGGCCGAAACCTCGCGCCTGCGACGCCGACGCGGATGCGCCGGACGGACCAGATGAGGAACACAGCGGATGCGCGGCCTATCGTCGCCGAAGTGAAACCGGAGTATCTGCCGCTGACGGAGACCTTCATCTACGAATACCTGCGCGCGCTGCGTCGTGTGCGCCCGGTCGTCGTGGCCGAGGAGGTGAAGCATCTCGATCTCTTTCCCGTGAAGGAACTCGTTCGCGTGCGAACGTTGGAGCTGACGTTGAGAGAGCGCATGAGGGATCGGCTGCTCGCGATTCTGCTCCGATTCGAGAACGCGCGCGCCTATCGGTATCATGCGGCGCTGCGACGCTTGCATCCGCAGCTTGTGCACGCGCATTTCGGGCCGACAGGGGTTCTCGTGCTCGCGGCCGCGCGACGTCTGGGCGTTCCGCTGATCACCTCCTTCTACGGCTACGACCTCTCGGCTCTCGCACGAGATCCCGCGTGGCGAGCGCGATACCGTCACCTCTTCGCTCACGGCGCGCTCTTTCTCGTCGAAGGCCCGCACATGCGCGAGCGACTCATTCGGCTCGGATGTCCGCCGGAGAAGATCCGCGTGCGACGCATCGCGATTGATCTCGATGAATTCCCCTTTCGTCCGCGCGTGTGGCGCGAGGGACCGCTCCGCTTGCTGCAAGTCGGGCGTCTGGTGGAGAAGAAGGGGCACGAGTATGCGCTGCGCGCGTTCGCGCACGTGCGCTCGCGCGCTCGCGAGAGCGAATTCTACATCATCGGGGATGGACCGCTGCGTCCGCATTTGGAACGACTCGCTGGGGAGTTGGGAATCGCTGGAGCCGTGCATTGGCTGGGCCCTCTCTCGCGCGCGGCGTATCGCGAGGTGGCCGAGCGCTGCCATATCCTCGTGCAGCCGAGCGTCGTCGCCGCCAATGGCGATGATGAGGGAGGAGCCCCCACGGTCCTGCTGGAGATGCAAGCCTCGGGCATGCCCATTGTCGCGACGCGCCACGCGGATATTCCCTATGTCGTTCGCGAGGGGGAGAGCGCTCGACTCGTCCCCGAGCGCGATGTCGCGGCACTCGCCGACGCGCTTCTCGAGCTCATCGAGAATCCCGCGCGGTGGCCCTCGATGGCCGAAGCCGGCCGCACGTTCGTCGCTGAACACCATGACATTCGCCGCGAAGCCCCTCGACTCGAGGCGCTGTATTGGTCGGTGATCGAAGCATCGCGCGCGACGACGCGATCCTCGAACGTCTCTTGAGCACCTATGCCGCGCCGGGTCTTGTTCATCGCTCTGGCGTTCCCACCGCAAAATAGCAGCGGCACATTCCGCTCGGTGAAGTTCGTCAAATATCTCGGCGAGTTCGGGTGGGAGCCCGTCGTCGTCACCCTCGATTGGGCCCGCGTGCTCGCTCCGCAGGAACGAGACGAGACGCTACTTGAAGATCTGCCCCCCGATCTCCCCATCTACCGGCTTGCGCCTTTCAATCCAGTGCAGGCCCTAGGCGAACGGGTGCGGCGAAGGCTCTCGTTCACTTCTCCGCTGGCGACGGGGACCGATCCCGTCACCCTCTCCGAAGTCCCCAGCGAAGATGCGCCGCGCGCGCGGTGGTACCGTCTGCTGCGCGCGCTCTATCACTTCAGCTTAGCGCCCATCGGCGACGAGCATTTCTACTGGGCGATGCGCGCACTGCCCACATGCGTGCGGATCGCGCGGCGACATCAAGTGGAAGCCATCTTCGTCTCCGCGAGCCCGTGGACTTCGGTGATGCTCGGCGTTTGGCTCAAGCGATGGCTCCATCGGCCTCTCATCGTGGATTTCCGCGATTATTGGACGCAGTGGCCGATCAAAGCGCGACGTCCCGTCCGCGATCGCCTCGATGCGTGGGCGGAACGATGGATCTTGCGCGCCGCCGATCGCCTCGTCTGCGTGCACGAGGCCATGGTCGAAGACTTCGCGCGACTCGTTCCGGAGACGATCGCGCGTTCGGTCGTCATCCCGAACGGCTACGATGCGGAGGATTTTCGAACGCTCGTGCGAGTATCCCCTGAGGCCGGCGCTCCGACGACACTCGTGCACACGGGCATGGTGTGGGGAGATGCGGCCACGGCGTTTTTGGAAGCGATCGCCTGGCTCAAGGAGCAAACGTTGACGCCGTCCTCTTGGCGCGTGCATTTCGTGGGAGGATTGCCGCCCTCAAATTTGCGTTTCGTGCGCGAGCGAGGGTTGCACGATGTGGTCGCGATCGAGCCGCGCACGACGCATCGCGAGGTGCTGGCGCGCATGGTCGCCGCCGACGTGCTACTTCTGCTCATCACGAGCCATGAGGGAGGGAGGAAGTGGTTTCCTGGAAAGCTCTTCGAGTACATGGCCGCCGGGCGCCCGATCCTCGCCGTGGTGCCATCGGGATTGGCCTCCGCGTTGATCGCGGAAGCTGGCGTCGGCGTGAGCGTGGAGCCTCGCGAAGGCGAACGACTGCGCACTCTGCTGCGCCACGCGACCCTTGACCCAGAAGGCTTCGCGCGGCAGTTTTATCATCCGCAGCCGGCGGTCATCCGCCGCTACGAGCGGCGCGCCCTAACGCGTCGTTTGGCCGAGATCTTGGAGGACGTCGTTGATCGCGCCCGTGCGAAAGCGCGCTCGTCACAATGAGGTGAACGACGCTGACAAACCGATTCGCGTCGTTCACGTCTCGCCGGCGTACTTCGGCGAACGTTCGATCCTCGGCGGAGGAGAGCGCTACGCCACAGAACTCGCGCGCGCGATGGCGCGGTTGACGCCCACGCGACTGGTGAGCTTCGCCGCGCGCGCGGACGAGCAAGAGTCGCGCCTCGAATGGGCTTCGCTGGAGGTGCGGCTCTTCCGCCCCTTCTGGTATCCGCGTGGGCAGCGGACCAATCCCGTCAGCCTTCGATTCCTCACGGCGCTCGCGGATGCGGACGTCATCCATTGCCACCAATTCCACGTCGTCGCGACGACGCTCGCCATCGCCTATGCTCGCGTCACGGGCAAACGCGTCTTCGTCACGGACCTCGGAGGAGGGGGATGGGACGTCTCCTACCACCTCGACACTGGGCGATGGGTGAATGGGTTCCTGCACCTTTCGCAGTTCTCCGCACAGCGGTTCGCGCGCTACGAAGGGAAGAATCGCATCATCTTCGCGGGCGTAGACGTCGAGCGATTTCGTCCCCTGCCTGGGCGCACGTATGAGACGGTGCTTTATGTCGGACGACTGCTTCCGCACAAAGGGATCAATTATCTCGTCGAAGCCGTGGACGCGACGGTCGAGTTGCGGCTCGTCGGACGGTTGTGGGAGCCGCAGCTCGGTGCGACGCGGAGCGCGGAATACTTGGAGCTGCTGCGGACGTTGGCGCGCGGCAAGTGCGTGAGTTTCATCTTCAATGCTGACGATGAGCGCCTCGTTCGCGAGTATAACGCGGCGCTCGTGACGGTTCTCCCCTCGGTGTACACGGACGTCTTCGGGACGCGGCATGCGACTCCGGAGCTTTTCGGGCTGACGCTTCTGGAAGCGATGGCGTGTGCGACGCCCGTGATCGCGACGACGGTGGGCGCGCTTCCGGAGATCGTCGAGGACGGAGTGACGGGATTCCTCGTCCCACCCAATGATGCGCGCGCATTGGCCGATCGGATCGCGTGGCTGCGGCGACATCCCGAAGAAGCGCGCCGCATGGGGGAACGAGGACGCGCGCGCGTCTTGGAACGATTCACATGGGAGGCCGTCGCGCGCCGGTGCCTGGCGATCTATCGAGAGGCGCTCCGCACGGGATGAGGGTCTCGCGATGCGCATCGTGCACATCACGCTTCATGGAGAGATCGTCGGCGGCACGGAGACGTACGCTGCCGATCTCCATCGGCTCTTGGAGCGAGAGGGGCACGAGATCACGTTGCTGCATGGCCTGGCCGTCACGCAACGGCTTCGGGCGATCACGTCCGCGCGCGTTCATGTTCCCGCGCTGCGACCGAATACCGGACCATGGCCACAGCGCGCCGCCGAATTGCGCCGGATCGTGGAACGACTCGATCCCGATGTCATCCTCGCGCACGATGTGGAGGAGGCCGCCGTGCTTCGCCTCCTCGATCGACTTCGCCCCACGATTCCCTTCATCCACGTTCACAGTCGCTACGTGTGTCCGGGACATGGGAAGTTCTACGCACGCCAGCAGCGCGTTTGCCAAAGACCCTTCAGCCCGTATTGCCTCATCGCCCCATATCTGCACGGGTGCGCGACGCGCCGACCTTGGCGCCTTTGGGCCAATGTTCGCGTGACGAAGCAGTGGATCGAAGCGGCGCGCCAGTTGCCGCGCCTTCTCGTGGCGAGCCAGTACATGAAGCGCGAGCTTATGGCCGTCGGGCTGCCCGAAGACCGGATCGTCACGAATCCCATTTTCGTGCAGCCTGCGCTCGTGGGGGAAGAGCGTCCGCTTCCGGAATCGGAATTCCCACCGACTCCTCTGCCGATCGTTCTGTTCTGCGGACGTCTGTACGCCCACAAGGGCGCTGACCTCTTCCTCCGCGCATTGGAATTCGTCGCGCCTTCCATCCATGCTGTTCTCATCGGCGAAGGTCCGGAACAACCGCGCTTGGAGCGCTTGGCCGCACGCGTGCCGACGCGGCATACCGTCTCTTTTCTCGGATGGCTCGATCGCCCGTTCATCTTTCACTTGTATCGCTGCGCGCACGCCGTCGTCGTTCCATCGGTCTGGCCCGAGCCCTTTTGTCGCGTCAGCGCTGAAGCGCTGTGGCATGGGGCGCCGGTCATCGCTTTTCGCGTCGGGGCGCTTCCGGAATGGGTGCGCGATGGGGAGACGGGATTGCTCGTCGAACCGGGGGACATTCGTGCGCTGGCGGCAGCCATCGAATGTCTGGTGACCCAAGGCGAGCTGATGATCGCGCTCCGCTCCCGCGCGCGCGAATTCGCCGAGGTGATGTTCGCCTCCTGGCGCCATCTGGAATGCCTGATGCGCGCTTTTGAAGATACGCGGCGGGAGTGGGCGAGCGCTCGCTCGTGATCGAGGTCGCGCGAAACGAAGATGCGGATCGTCATCCTCTCCCCTGACTATCCTCCGAAACGGAGCGGGCTCGCGGATCACACGCGGCATCTGGCCGAACATCTTCGCCGACTCGGCCAAAACGAGGTCATCGTGCTCACGACGAGCGTTTCAGAAGGAGGCGCAGCAGTCCCGACGGAGGCGCAGGAGGAAGATGTTGCCGGCGTCCTCGTGCGGCGCGTCATCGCGCACTGGGGATGGCGCGGCTTCGCTTCGCTCGCGCGAGAGATCACTCGCGCGGCACCGGATTGGCTCCTCGTGCCGTATGTGCCCCATGCCTATGGACGAGGAGGGGTAAATTTGGCCTTTCCCCTGATGCTCGTTCGAGAACGGCTCCGGGGACGACGCCTGTTGCTCCTCGTTCATGAGCTCTATGCCGATCTCCCGCTCTTCCCCCTTCGACATTTGAGCGCAGCGCTCGCACAGCGCGCGATGTTCTGGCTCGCTGCCGGCGCCGCGCGCGGCCTCGCCGTCTCGATTGAACCCTGGACAACATGGCTTCGCCAAGCGCCGCCGATCCGATGGACGCGCGCGCGAATCTTTCACCTGCCCAGCCCTTCCAATATCGAACCCGTACCGACCGATCGCGAGCGCGTGCGCCGACACCTTGGCCTTCGGGAGGAGGAGGTCGTCCTCGCTTTCTTCGGGACGTTACACGTCTCGAAGAAACGCATGTGGCTCTTGCGGAGCGTGGAGGCGCTCTCGGCCCGGCAGATTCCAACGCGCCTGCTGGCGATCGGACCCGACTCGGAAGAGCTGCTCGCGCTCGCTCCGATGAAGGTGCGAGAGAAGATCCTCGCGTTCGGATATGTGGACGCGCCGACCGTCTCACGCTTGCTGCAAGCGAGCGATCTCTTCCTTCTCCCCTTGAGCGATGGGGTCTCGACGCGCCGCTCCTCGCTCATGGCCGCTCTCAGCCATGGGCTTCCGGTCGTGGGGACCTCGGGACGGTTGACCGACGAGAGCCTGAAGCATTCGGGAGCGCTTTTGCTTTCCCCGGCAGATGACCTCGATGCATTCCTGCGACACGTCGTCGCCTTAGCCGAGGATGCCGAACGACGCCGTCAGCTCGGCGAACGCGGGCGCGCACTCTATCGCGAGCGCTACGATTGGCCCGTCATCGCTGAGCGCGTGCTCGCTGTCCTACGCGACCTCTCGGAGCGATAATGCGCCCGCGCACAAAGAAGCGCTCGCGAACTCCGGCTTGACGCTGGCGATGGCCAAACCTACAATTCCCCCTTCGCGCGGCGAGGAGAAGACGCCTATGGCCGAGACGCTTTTGGATAAGGTTTGGCGCTGGCACACGGTTCGAGAATTGCCCTCCGGACAGACCCAATTGTTCATCGGCTTGCATCTCATCCATGAGGTGACCAGCCCGCAGGCGTTCTCGATGCTGCGGGATCTGGGCCTGACGGTGCGTTTTCCCCACCGCACATTCGCCACGGTAGATCACATCGTCCCCACGGATTCGCACGCGCGCCCTTTCGCCGATGAGTTGGCCGAACAGATGACCGCCGCGCTGGTGAAGAACTGCCGAGATTTCGGCATCACCCTGTTCGATCTCGGCAGCGGACGGCAAGGGATCGTGCATGTCATCGGGCCCGAGTTGGGATTGACGCAGCCGGGGATGACGATCGCTTGCGGCGACAGCCACACCTCGACGCATGGGGCGTTCGGGGCGCTCGCCTTCGGCATCGGGACGAGCCAGGTGCGCGACGTCCTGGCGACACAATGTCTGGCCATGAGCAAACCTAAACTTCGGCGCATCGTCGTCGAAGGGACATTGCCGCGCGGCGTCTACGCGAAGGATGTGATCCTGACCATCATTCGACGACTCGGCGTGAAGGGAGGCGTGGGATACGCGTACGAATATGCGGGCTCGGCCATCGAAGCGATGACGATGGAAGAACGCATGACCATTTGCAACATGACGATCGAAGGGGGAGCGCGCATCGGCTATGTCAATCCGGATCGCACGACGTTTGAGTATCTGCGCGGACGTCCATTCGCCCCGCAAGGCGACGCCTTCGAGCGCGCTGTCCGATGGTGGCAGCAGGTCGCGTCCGATCCTGGCGCTTCGTACGATGATGAGGTCCACTTGGACGCTTCGACGATGCAACCAATGGTGACCTGGGGAATCAACCCCGGGCAATCCGTGGGGGTGACCGAGCCGATCCCCACCCCCGAAGAGGTGCCTGAAACCGAGCGCACCGCCTATTGGGAAGCGCTCGAATTCATGTCCTTCAAACCCGGGCAGCTCATGCTCGGGACGCCGATTGATGTCGCCTTCATCGGCTCGTGCACGAATTCGCGGCTCTCGGATCTACGCACGGCTGCCGAAGTCGTGCGCGGACGCAAGGTCGCACGTGGCGTGCGCGCATTAGTCGTGCCCGGGTCGGAAGCCGTCGCTCGCGCGGCCGAGGCCGAAGGCTTGCATGAGATCTTTCTCGAAGCGGGATTCGAGTGGCGTAAGCCGGGATGCTCAATGTGCTTGGGCATGAATCCCGATCGGCTGCGTGGACGCGAGATCTGCGCCTCTTCGAGCAATCGGAATTTCAAGGGTCGTCAGGGAAGTCCGACGGGACGAACCTTGCTCATGAGCCCCGCGATGGTCGCTGCTGCAGCCATTGCGGGCGAAGTCGTAGACGTGCGGGAGATACTGCGATGACGTCGGCGGCGATTCGCCAGATCAGCGGTCGAGGAATTCCGTTGCCCGGCGATGATATTGATACGGACCGGATCATCCCGGGGCGATTCCTGCGCGTTGTGACCTTCGAGGGTTTGGAGGCTCACGTCTTCGAGGACGATCGGCGGCAGAACCCCAACCATCCGTTCAATCAGGAGAAGTATCGCGGGGCGTCCTTGCTGATTGTGGGACGCAACTTCGGCTGTGGATCCTCGCGCGAGCACGCGCCGCAAGCCCTTATGCGATGGGGCATTCGCGGCATCATCGGCGAATCGTTCGCCGAGATCTTCTTCGCTAACTGCACGGCTATCGGCATCCCCTGCGTGATGGTCTCGCCCGAAGAAGCCCGATGGTTGCGGGAGACCGTCGCCGAGCGTCCCGAGCTGGAGCTTCACCTCAGCTTGGAGACGATGGTCCTGCGCGCGGGCGATCGCACGATCCCCGTGCAGATGCCCGAAGGCACTCGGCGACAATTTCTGGAAGGGACTTGGAATTCGACCTTCGTCCTCTTGGAAGCCGGAGAGGCCATCGAACGCACCGCTGCTCAGCTCCCCTACTTGACTGGATTTTGATCGAAGGGCTCTGACGAATGGCGACTTCCATCCTTGGGCCGAACGAACGCTAATGCGCACAAGATGCGTTTCGGAACCGAGTGATCTCACCTACGCCCTCGGGATCTGATAGGGCGGGAGGAGGACCGAATCTCTCCGCCATCTTTGTGGCTTCCAGCATAGCGGAGAGCATCGCACCTTGTGCGAGTCCCCCCTTGATTCACGTCCCCAGAGCGGAAGCCGTTACCGCGAATCCAACTCCTGGACAAAACGGAAAGCGGTGGATTACCATTTCCCCCTTTCAGGGATGAGCGAGGCGTGCTTCACATCCGGTGAAGAGCGCGAACTCCACCGGCTGCGACATCGGTTGGAGCGAAACACGTGGCTTGCGCTCGCCGCGATGCTGCTCATCGCGGCGTGGACGAGAGAGCCGGGGGTTATCCTCGGTGTGGCCCTCGGTGGAGCGTTAGGTTGGGCCAACTATAGTTGGCTCTCGGCGAGCACGCGGACGCTCTTCGCTTCGATCGGATCGTCGAGGAAGGCTTCGCGTCGAGCGATCTTGTTCTTCAGCCTTCGAGCGCTCGTCATCTGGGGAGCGATCGGATTCGCTTTCTGGAGCCGGGCGGTTGACATTCTCGCGCTGGTCGCCGGATTCTGCGCCTTCGTCGTAGCCGTTATGCTCGAGGTTGGGTACTGCATCGGTGGCATCCTCTTGGGGAGGGACGAATAGGTGATGGTCGCCACGGGGCTGGCCCTCTTGGCCGTCGGATCGGAAGCCGGATCGGCGCATCATGTCCCGGCACTCGTCGAATGGGTCAATCATGTCTTCGGCCCGACTGTCTATCGCTGGCAACAAGCGCTCATGCCTCGGCTCTATGGGCTTTTCGGCGCCGAGTGGCACGGAGATCCGAATCTCCCAATTCCGACGCACGTCGTCATGTTCTTCGTCGCCGTGCTGATCAGTACGGTGGGACTTCGGCTCTTGCTCGGACGGCTCTCGCTGGAGAATCCGAGTCCGCGTCAGCAGCTCTTCGAGCTGATCTTCAGCGGCTTGCGCAACCTGATGCGGGAGAATATCGGCCCGCACGGATTGCGATATTTTCCCGTGATCGGGACCTTCGCCATCATCATCGGCGTGTGCAACGTCATGGGTCTCATCCCAGGACTCATCGCGCCCACGGCCAACTACAACGTCCCGCTCGCGCTCGCTCTGATGTCGTTCCTCTACTACAACTACGTCGGCATCAAGGAGAACGGGCTTGTCGAATACCTGCGCCACTTCGCGGGACCGGTCCTGGCGATCGCGCCACTCTTCTTCCCGGTGGAGATCGTGAGCAATTCGGCGCGGATCATCTCGCTCTCGATGCGTCTGTTTTGGAACATCTTCGGCGATGAGACGCTGGTGAGCGTCTTCGCTCAGATCGTCGCCTGGGGGGTGCCCGTGCTGCTGATGCCGCTTGGCCTTTTCGTCGCGCTCATGCAGACGTTCATCTTCGTCATGCTCTCGATCATCTACATCGGCGAAGTGACGCATCACGCGGAGGCGAGTACGATCTCGCGCGTCGAGCTTCAGGAGGAAGCGGCTCACGCCTGACGCGAGGGGAGAGCGAAGGACAGGCGCGTCGGCGGCGATGTCTTTCGCTCTCCGCGTGAGGCGGGGAAGGGCCGGGGGCTCAATGTATGGACGAGATTCGATGCCGTCTGGAGCTTCCGTCGTAAGAGGGGGACGGAAGTATACCGGGCATCGAAGGCCTCATACGCCCCGCGCGGCCCTGATGATCACGATGCTCAGGAGGGGGATATGAAACCGATGTTCGCGAGAGCGCTCATGGGGATGGGTTCGCTGCTGTTCTTCACCGCTCCAGCATGGGCGCAGCAAGGTGGGACGGGAGTGACGGACACGACGTTCAAGTACATCTCGGCTGCCTTCGGCATGGCAATTGCCGCGGCGGCGGCGGCTTACGCCGACTCGCGCGCCATCAGCGCCGCGTGTGAGGGCGTAGCGCGCAATCCCGGAGCTGGCGGGCGTCTCCAAACGCTCATGCTCATCGGCGTCGTCTTCATCGAGACGCTCGTGCTCTTCACGCTCGCCGTCATCTTCCTGAAGGTGGTGTGAAGCAACTGTGCCCTCCATGTGGTCT